>JBBQDJ010000294.1:0-5555 GCA_038319595.1 Verrucomicrobiales bacterium | reverse complement strand
CGCCAGGATCAGGCGAAGGTCGGTGAGGAGTTCAAGGACGTGGAGATTGAAAAGTCCAACATCATGCTCCTCGGCCCGACCGGATCGGGGAAAACCCTGCTGGCCCGCACGCTCGCGCGGGTGCTCGATGTGCCGTTCTGCATCGTGGATGCCACCACATTGACCGAAGCCGGCTATGTCGGCGAGGACGTCGAGAACATCATCCTGCGCCTGCTGCAAGCCTCGGAATTCGATGTCTCACGCGCCGAACGCGGCATCATCTACGTGGATGAAATCGACAAGATCGGCCGCAAGACCGAGAATGTCTCGATCACCCGCGACGTCTCCGGTGAAGGCGTCCAACAGGCGCTGCTGAAGATCCTCGAAGGCACCGTGTGCAATGTTCCGCCGCAGGGTGGCCGCAAGCACCCGCAGCAAGAATATATCCAGGTCAATACCGAGAAAATCCTCTTTATCGTCGGCGGCGCGTTCGTCGGCCTTGAAGACATGGTGCGCCGCCGCCTTGGCAGCAACACCCTCGGCTTTCACGCGGATCGCTCGAAAGAAAACCTCGACGACCCGACGGTGAACATCCTGGAGAAAGTCCAACCGGAAGACCTGCTGCATTTCGGACTGATTCCGGAATTCATCGGCCGTCTTCCCGTGATTTCGTCGCTGCGCAAGCTGACCGAGGACGAACTCATGTCCATCCTCACCGAGCCAAAGAACGCCTTGGTGAAACAATACGGAAAGCAGCTGGCCATGAACGACGTGAAGCTTCGCGTGACCCGCGACGCCCTCCGTGCCTTAGCCGAGGAAGCTGTCCGCCGTGGTACCGGCGCCCGCGCCCTGCGCTCGATCTTCGAAAAAATGATGCTGGAGGTCATGTTCGACATCCCTTCCCGCGACGATATCGATTCGGTGACCATCAATCGTCAGGTGGTTCTCGGCGAACGCCCCCCCAATATTCGCCGCAAACGCGCGGATCAGGACGCCGCCTGACCCGTGACCCGCAACGGATTTTTTGAAATCCCAACGTTCCTCCAAGGGAGCCCGCTGAAAGTCAGCGTAATCCGCACTTGATTCGTGTTTCCAAAATGCTAGTCCTTGCGGGCCTACCTTGCGCTGGACGCTTGGAGGCGAACCAACCAACAACTGACCAAACAACATGAAAACCGTTAAATTCCTTGTCGCTGCCGCTGCTGTCGCCGTTCTCGCCGCTTCGTGCTGCCCATCCGCTCCAGCTCCTGCGCCAGCACCCGTGATGCATTCCTCGAAGTAATTCCGATTTGAAAGCCCGGCCCGTCTCTATGGCGGGTCGGGCTTTTTTTGTCTCGCGGATGGACTTCCGAAACACCGCTTCTCCATCTAGGCAGCGGTTCCCGGAGTTTGCGGTAGTCCGTGATCAAGCCTACAATTCCAGCGACGACTTTTGGCAATCGGCCTAACGGTGCGGCAAGAACGCACCGTGACGCGGTACCCCATTGAACGCGCGGTCCAGCGCCAGTCGCTGCCACATCCCGGCGACGGCGCGGCCGAGGATCTCCACATCGCCCCGCGCATCGTGACGGCGGATGTTTTGTGAATCAATCCGCAGCCGGGAAATGAGATGATCCAGCGAATGCCCGGTGCCTCTCACTTTCCCGAAGAGCATCTTCGACATGTGGATCGTGTCGATGCTGTGGACCTCGCGGGTTGGCAGACCATGGCGGCGGCAGGTGGCTGCTAGAAACTTGCTATCGAACCGCAGTCCATTGTGAGCGATCAGCGTGGAGTCGCCTGACCATTCGGCGAACTCACAGAGCACCTCCTCCGGCCGCCTGGCCTCCGCGACGTGGCGGTTCCCTACCCCGGTGTAGCTCTCAATGAACGAGGAAATCGGCCGACGCGGTTTTGCGAATCGGGCGAAGGTTTCCTCCGGGCACAGGCAACCCGCGGTGAACCGCATCGCTGCGATCTGGATAAACTCGTCCTGTTCCGGATCCAGTCCGGTGGTTTCAAGGTCATAAACGACGAAGGACTCGCCGACGTGCTGACGATCCGCCCAATAGAACGAATGCCGGCACTCGGGACAATCCACGCGGGTCCCCAGCGCCGACTTCGGGCCTGATAGACTGGTTTTACACTCGGGACAAAAGACCTTCATCAGCCCATCGCCTTTTCCATTAACTGGTTCATGCGTTTCACCGTGTCACGGGCATCCTCCAACAGACCGGCAGCGATCAGCGCGTTATCCAGCAGTTGCAGGGCGACGAGTTTGGCAAGTTCCGGATTGGAATCCTTCGCTTCGGCGAGTTTCCTAACCAACGGATGCCGGGGGTTGATTTCCAGCTCCACCTTGATCTCGTCTTTGAAATTCTCATCCATCGCCTTCATCATCTGCCGCATCTGCGGACTCATGCCGTCGGTCGGAACGAGGGCGATGATCGGGCTGTCCACCAGGCGTTTACCACTGGCGACGGCGGTGACGCGGTCGCCCAATTCGGCCTTGAGGAAATCACACAGCGCGGTGGTCTGCTCCTCGGTTAGGGACTCCCCTTCGGCCGCTTGGTCCGCGAGTTCCACACCGCCGTGGCGGATGGAGACGAGTTTCTTGCCATCGAATTCGCCCAGCGATTCCACGACGTATTCGTCCACGGCATCGGTGAAATAAATGACCTCGAGGCCACGCGCCTTGAACGCCTCGATATACGGACTGCTCTCCACCTGCTCGCGACTGCCGCCGACGAGGTAGTAAATCGACTCTTGGCCGTCCTTCACGCGCGAGGCATAGTCCGAGAATCCGCAGACCGCTCCGGTTTCCGTGAGTGAAGTTTCGAAGCGCAGCAGTTTGGCGAGAGCCTCGCGGTTCGGATAATCCGTGGCGATGCCTTCTTTGAAGAAGCGGTCAAATTTCTTGTAGAAGCCGCGGTATTTCTCGGGATCCGCATCCGCTTCTTTCTCAAACATCTTGATCACCCGCTTGCTGATCACCGCACCTAACTTTTTCACCAACGCGCTGTCCTGCATCGTCTCGCGGGAAATGTTCAGCGGCAGGTCCGCACTATCGACAACGCCTTTCATGAAACGCATCCAGTCCGGCAGCAGGCCCTTCGGCTCCGCATCGATGAGAACCTTTTTCGAATAGAGAGCGACTCCGCAATCGACCTTGCCAAAACCCATGCGCTCCGGATTCTCGCTCGGCGCAAAGACTAGCGAATTGATGGCTATCGGTGCATCGGCACTGAAGTGGAGGCGGTAGGCGGGTTCATCCCAGGCCTTGCAGGCAAACTGATAGAACGCCTTGTATTCGTCCTCGAAAATTTCAGATTTATTCTTCAGCCACAGCGCCTCGACCTCGTTGATCCGCTTGCCGTTGAGGAAAATCGGAAAACCGACGAAATTGCTGTAGCGCTCGATGAGATGCTTGATTCGAGTTTCCTCGGAATACTCGCCAAGCTCCTCCTTCAGGTGCATCACGACCTTCACCCCACGCTCTTGGCCGGGGGATTCTTCGATCTCGTAGCCACTCTTGCCATCGCTGATCCAGACCAGCGCATCGCCGTCTTCACGCCAACTGCGCGTATGGACCTTGACCTGATCCGCCACCATGAACGCCGAGTAAAACCCGACGCCGAACTGGCCGATCATGTTGCCCGGCGTGCTGCCACTGTCCTTCACGGACTTGAGAAACGCCTTCGTCCCCGAGTGGGCAATCGTGCCCAGGTTTTTCACCAGTTCGTCATGCGTCATGCCGATCCCGTGATCGGCGATGGTCAGCGTTTTCGCCTCTTCATCGGTGGTGATGTGGATTTCCAGCGGCAGCGTCGGCGAGTGGATATTTTTCTCGGTCGCCTCGATGTGGCGGAGCTTCTCCATCGAGTCCGAGGCGTTGGAAATCAGCTCCCGCAGGAAGATCTCCTTGTCGGTGTAGAGAGAGTGGACGACGAGATCGAGCAATTGCTGGATCTCGGCCTGGAAGACGTGTTTTTCGACGGTGGTTTCGCTCATGGGTAGAAAGGGTAGGTTCGTGGGAACGGCGGGACCATAGCCAAGTTCGCCCGGCTGTCAAAATTTCCGCGCTGCGGAGGGTGTCACTGAGACCAGTAGGCAGCGGCATCGGACCACCTAAGGGGGGCGGATCTCCGGTCCGCCCAGACGATGGGAAGAGATAGGGATGAGCTTCGCGCTCCCGCTTTCGCCGCCCATCGGCAAGTGGACCAGAGATCCACTCCCCCTATTCGCCCACCACTTTCAGTTGCCCCCGCACCGGACTGACGGCATGGGGGTGTCACCGAGACCAGTGGGAAGCGGCATCGGACCACCTAAGGGGGGCGGATCTCCGGTCCGCTCAGACGATGGGAAGAGATAGGGATGAGCTTCGCGCTCCCGCTTTCGCCGCCCATCGGCAAGTGGACCAGAGATCCACTCCCCCTATTCGCCCACCACTTTCAGTTGCCCCCGCACCGGACTGACGGCATGGCTCAGACGCGCTAGTCGCGAGATTTCTCGCCCCCGGGTTGATCCTTCGGCCTTCGACGACCGTGTGGAGACTATTGGGGAAAAAATGGTCGCTCAGCAGTGTCCGCCGTGGCGTTCTCGGATTATCCTCACAAGCAGCTGGATCCTTGCTAAGATTGGAATCAAAACGTTGGTAGAGATTCCCCAATCACATCGGCTTCCGGAACCGGTAGTGCGAGACGATCCACTCGTCGCCGTTGCGGTAGCCCCACAGTTCGGCGCAGGCCATGAAGAAGACGCGCCAATAGACCCACCAGCGGGTTTGCTGGTCAGCACCGTAGGTTTCCCGGATCAACGGGAACAGCTCGTCGCGTGAGGCATCCATCCGAGACAGCCATGCTTCCGAGGTTTTCTGATAGTGTGCCCCGTTGACGTGCCAGTGATCTTCGATCCTGAGATCGTTCTGGAAATAGAGTAGCAGATCGTCAGACGGCATCTGGCCACCGGTGAAGAAGTATTTGGCCATCCAATCGTCCTCACCTTCCGCCTCGTAGTGATAGGCGTATTCCCGATGGGTGAAAATGTGAACGAACAGCGCTCCGCCGGGCTTCAACCAAGTGGAAATCCGATTCATCAGCTGTTCGTAGTTCTTCATGTGTTCGAACATCTCCACCGACACCACGCGATCAAACATCGCCGCCCCTTCGCCCTGATAGTCGATCATGTTCATCGTTCTCACTTCGAAGTTGGTGAGGCCGCGGGCCTTGAGCTGGGACTCGATGTGAATCTTCTGGGTGCGCGAGTTAGAAACCGCGGTGATGCGTGAATTCGGATAATGGGCCGCCATCCACAAGGTGAGCGAACCCCAGCCGCAGCCGAGTTCGAGAATGCGTTGGCCGTCCTCCAGTCCAGCACGTTCACTGGTGATTCCAAGCATCCTCGCTTCCGAGGTATCAATGTCGGTCACTCCCTCATCCCAGTATCCGGAGCTGTATTTCATGTGTTTTCCCAAGACCCGCTCGAAGAAGCGAGTGGGAAGCTCGTAGTGCTGTTCATTGGCCTCGTTCGTCGCGATGGCAATGGGGCTGGCGCGGAGTTCGCGGACGTGCTGCATCACCTTCGCCTGCCGCTGTTCA
>JBBQDJ010000293.1:0-5556 GCA_038319595.1 Verrucomicrobiales bacterium | reverse complement strand
CAATCATCACCACGCCGAACAAGGCGGCGGCGATGGTGCCGTAACGGAGGAGTTGGGTGAACATGGGGAAGTGGATGGTTGAGAGTTGATAGTTGATAGTTGATGGTAACAGGTGGAGCTGGCCGGATGGACTCTTGTCCTTCCATCAACTATCAACTATGAACCATCAACTTCTTCAATGCGCGTGTTCGTGGATGAAATGGGGCTTTTCACTTTGGTCCTGTTGCTTGACTTCGACGATCTCGCCGTCGTCCATGCGGGCGATCCGGTCGGCATAGGAAAAAATCCGATTGTCGTGGGTGACGATGATGACCGCGCGGTCGGGTGAGCGGGCGACCTGGCGGAAGAGGTCGAGCACGATCTCACCGTTCTGCGCGTCGAGCGCGGCGGTGGGTTCGTCGCAAATCACCAGTGGTGGCTCATGGACCAGTGCCCGGGCGATGGCGACGCGTTGCTGCTGGCCACCGGACAGTTTGTTAGGCCGCTCCTTCCATCGGTCGCCAAGTCCGACTTTTTCAAGAATCTCCCGTGATCGCTTAAGGGCCTTGCCACTTGAAACTCCCTGGATGAGCAGGGGGACGCCGACGTTTTCCGCGACGGTGAGTGTGGGGATGAGGTTGAACTGTTGGAAAATGAATCCAATGGTCGTCGCCCGGAAGCGGGTGAGAGCTGCACCTGACATGGATTCGATTTTGTGACCGAAGGCGGAGATTTCGCCTGCATCGATCCGCATCGTTCCGGCGATGGCGCTGAGCAGCGTGGTCTTGCCGCAACCCGACGGCCCGACGAGCATGGTGATTTCCCCGGTCTGGGCCTGGAAATTCACCTTCTTGAGCACGTGGATGCGGTTGGCCCCGTCACCGAAGCTTTTTTCGACGCCGCGTGCATCGATGACGATTTCGGATGATGGAGATGAATTAGGCACGGAAGACCATCGCGGGTTCGTAAAGACTGAGGCGGATGATGCCCATCAGCGCGGCAAGCATGCAAATCAATTGGATGACGAAGAAGGCAGTGACTGGAATCTGCCACGGCATGACAAACGGCGGCTGGCCGTTTTTCAGGGCACCCATGGCGAATCCGGACGTTGCTAACAGGCCGAGGCCGAAACCGATGAGTCCGACGGTGAACGCTTGAAGAAGGAGCATCATGCTGAGCCGGAAGTTCGACATGCCCATCGCCTTGAGAGCTCCGAGGTGTTTCAAGTTGTCCAGAACGAAGGAGTAGAATGTCTGGCAGGCGATCGCCACGCCGACGATGAAGCCGATGACCACAGTGGTGCCGAAAGAAATCGGAATCCCGGTGTTCTTCACATACCACCAGATCGTCGAGGTGTTGAAATCCCCGTAGCGGGTGGCTTTGCCGACTTTGCGATCACGCTCGTTAGATCCGAAGTCGTTGTTGACATAAGCCCGCAATCCAGTGGCCCGTTCGATTTCGCCGGCGGCCTGTTCGTTGGTCATTCCATCAATGGGAGCGGCGATCACCGCGCTGAGCATTTTGCGCTGAGGCGGGGAATATTGCAGGGCCCGCTCATAGGTCGTCCAGACATAGGGACCGCCGGTGAAGGAGCGCATCGCCTCGCAGATTCCCACAACGCGTGCTTCGACATCGTTGATTTCGAAGCGATCGCCGATCTTGATCCGCTTTACGGGGTTGCTCGGGTCCAGAGAAAGGCGCTCGGTTGCGAGCTGGTCGATGATCACCGTGTTGGGCAGTCGGAGATCCCGCAGATTTCCAGCAACCATCCGGGCCGGTGCACCGGCGAGCGATGCAGCATCGACCCCGATGAGCTGGATGGTTTTGAAACTGCCATCGTCGAGCCGGACGCGCTGGATTCCCGAGTAGAGCGGCATGGCCCATTTCACGGCGGAGACGGAACGGACACGGGAAACGTCCGTGTCGCGCATCGGGTTGGTTTCGTTGATTTGCTCGACGCGCTCCTCGACGATGTAGATGGGAGCACCCACGTTTTTCAGGGTCGAGGTGGTCCAGCGCATCAATCCGCAGAACACCGAGGCCTGTTGGACAATCAAAAAGGTGGCGAAAAATAACCCGGCCACCAGCATGAGGTATTTGGCGGTGTCTCCGAAGAGCATTTTGAGAGCGAGGCCGATCATGCCGGGAAGTGGGAGGGCGGGAGAAGACTTTCCCGGGCGAAGATATTAACAAGGGTTCGCCACCGTGCAACCCGCGACATCCGATTCCGTGAAATCGTGATGCACTTGTTTGAAACGCGGTCATTTTCGGTTTCCCCAAGGCAGGGGAGGGCGTTTAGCCTGTCGCCATGCGGACAATGGACGAGTGGTTGGCTTCGGAGGAAACCGGTGAGGTGTTTTCCCTCTGCCTTCGCTGCAAGGTGCCGCTGGTCGAAATCGACGCGCAGTGGCTGGTCAACAAGGAGTTCGTGCGGGGCGAATGTGTTCTGGAATATGCGATCTGCCAGCCTTGCCGGGACCTAGTGACGGACCAGCTGTCGGAAGAATCCAAGGAGTCGGTGCGGTGTTTTCTCGAGCATGAGATCGACTGGGAAGCGCGGATGAAGGAGTTCATGCTGTCGCACGATTTGGCGGAGCGCTTTGATGCCTGCATCGCCTGCTGTGCACCGCGGGGAAATCTAGACGGTTTCGGCCTATCCGCTCTGTTCGACTCAGGCGGGGTGCTTGTGACAGGACCGCTGCCGCTGCTGATCTGCCAACCGTGCATCACGCGGATGACCGCAGATCTATCTGCAGAAAGCCGTGGGGTTTGGAGGAACTTCCTTTCGGAAAATTTCATCGGGCCACCCAATGATTCGGGATTTCCCGGTTTGTTTTGAGCGGCATCAGCCCTTGATGAAAGTCAGCTGCGAATCAGGTCAGCCGTGTGCCAGCATTCGGTGAGGGGGAATCAGACTTGTGCGAGTGCCTGTTCGAAGGCGGCGACGATCGTTTCGATCGGTTCGAGGCCACAAGAGACGCGCAGCAGGTTGGCGGATACGCCGCAGCCTTCCGCCCACTCGAGTTCGTGGTAGTGGGCCAGCATGGTGTAGGGGCACACCAGCGTGAACGGCGTGCCGAAACTCGGTCCCTTGTTCAGGCGCAAGGCATCGTAAACCTTCGGAGTTTTCTTTGGCATCTTCAGGACGAAGGACAGCAGTCCACCGTAGCCTCCGCCTTTACGCATGATTTTTTCGTAGTGTTCCCGATGGGTGAGGGACGGATGCCAGACCTCCGCCACTGCGGGATGGCCGGCCAGCCAGGAGGCGAGCGCGAGGCCGGTGGCATTCACGGTTTTCATCCGTTTTGAATAGCCCTTCAGGTTGGAAAGCAGCACCTCCGCGTCGCCGATGTAGAGTGGCGCGGTCTCGGCGGAATCGGTTTTCAATGATTCCCGCAAGGCCGCAGCCACCGGCGAATCCGCGCGGACGACCGCCATCCCTGCCATCACGTCACCCTGGCCGGAGATCCATTTGGTCAAACTGCTGGTCACCGCATCGGCGTATTTCAATGCGTCCACGTTGAAGGGGCCGGCAGTCGAGTCATCGATGATCAATGGCGTGCTGCTGTCCTCGCACGCCTTCGCCACGCGGTGGAGATCCACGGTCCGAAGCAGAGGATTGCTCGGCACCTCGGTGAGAACCCCGGCGAACTCGCCCTGACGGATGCGTTGCAACGCCTCGTCGAAGGATTCTCCGGACGCATCGTTCAGATAGACGACGCCGTGGCCGAAATATTCCTGCACCTTCAGGCTGTCCACATAAGGAAACTCTAACTGCAGCGTCTTCTTGCCAGAACGGATCCCGGGCAGTGCGCGGAGTACTGACGTCACCGCCGCCATGCCGCTAGAAAAAATAAAAATGTCCTCGGGGTGCGCCCCGTTATATTTCGACAGCGACCTCGCGATTAGATGCGATTTCGATCCCTCGCGCATCTCACCATCAAGGAAATCGATCGCCTGCCTGCTGCTAACAACCTCACCGGTGAAGCGCCAGTAGGCTTCTGCATCTGCCTTGGCCTTGGAAGGAACCACGAGGACTTGCAACCCGTGTAAGCTGGAAATTCTAACGGCTGTCTCGGCGCGCAGCTCCACCCAGCGATGGGCGCGGGTCACGGAGTTCCGCGTCGGCAAGACAATCACTTCCTCATGCTCACTCGCCACCTCCGCTTTGGCTGCTGCGAACAGGCGCTCCACGGCGGGGTGTTTGAAAAACCTCGGATAGCCCGTGCGCATCCGTTTCACCACTTTTTCGCGGCCCTCTTCATACCCGACGATCGAATCCCAGGTCGGCAGGCAGACCGAACACGCGTGGGCGGAATCCGGCAGCGGCAGCCCCAGATCCTTTTCCTGCCATGCCGGGTCGGCTGATAGGTCACGCGTCACGCCCTCCTCCATGACCCGGCACCGGACTTAGGGCAAGCCGGATCAGCTTGGAAAATCCCACAAATCCGGATGGAACCCGGGATTTTCCCCGATTTTGCGGATCTTGCCCCGCTTTCCGGGGCGAGCTTCGGGGCGAAAAGGACCCGGATCAGGAATTAATGACGATGATCGCGCGCTTACGCAAACTTTGGATCCAGCGCTCATATTGCTCGGAAGTTTTCTTCCGGCTGACCTGCTGTTCGATCATCTGGCGCACTTCGTTGGTGAGACCGGGTGACGGGCCGAAATCGATCTTGATCGGCTTGACGATGGTAAAGCCTTGAGGATCTAGCAGAGGTCCGACGACCTTTCCAACAGGAGTTTCAAAAACGATCGACGCGAATTCCGGTGACAAGTCGGTGCGGGGAACATCCTTTTGAATGCCGCCCTCGGAAGAGAAGGCGTCCTTCGAATATTGGATGGCGAGTTCCGTGAAGTCCTTACCTTCCGAAATCTGTTTGGCCACCTCTTCGGCGAGTGCTAACTGGGTCTCCGGAGTGTTCAGCGGATTCGCCGAATCGGACGCGGGGATGAAGATTTTTTGGAATGTGATCTTGTCCTTACTGATGTCGCGCAGAGTCAGCTTGACCTGGTCGTATTCCTTCTGGATTTCGTTAGGAAGCGGTGGTGGAGCATCGGAAAACTGTTGGGCGCGCATCGCCTGCACCACCATCTTCTCGCGGGTCATCTCGCGGTAGCCTGGCATCGTCAGTCGGCTACGTCCTAGTTCCTCCCTGAACTTCGTTTCGTCCCCATTGTATAACTCGCGGATCTGGCGTTTGATTTCATCCTCGATCAAGTTGGGACGGATGGTGGCTCCCAATTGTTTGAACTCGTCGAGGATGATTTGGCGGTCCACCAGTTCTTGGATGATCTTGTTTTTCGACTCCTTGAACTTGACCTCGAATTGGGGGCCTCGCCGCGGGAACTGCGTCGCCAACTGGCCGTAAACCGGCGCCAACATGAAGGAAACCTGGTTCTTGGTGATCACCCGGCCATTCACCTTAGCGGCGATGCCATTCACTTCGATGGGACCGGTGGGAGGTGCCGGACGCGTCGGGGGCCGTGGGGAACCCGGTGCCTGAGCGGGAACCGCTGATGCTGAAAAGATCGTGCCACAAATCACTAAGGCAAAAATCGGGGCAAAACCGGGTC
>JBBQDJ010000292.1:0-5573 GCA_038319595.1 Verrucomicrobiales bacterium | reverse complement strand
TGACGCCTCAATATCTATTCGTCGCCCCTTCGCGCCCCTCCCCGCCCCGAAGCTGATAGAGCTAAAGGGAAGTCGCCCCTCGTGGAACCATACACAGAAAACCAACAGAATCCTGCGAGGAGAAGTGTATAAAGATGAGGGGAACACCTCGCCCGTCTCCGGCCAAGGAACATCGTGCTCTCGCACTTCAACACCTTTGCTAGAGAGGATCCCGACGAGCAGCTTGCCATCGGGCCGTTCGATTTCGTGAAGATGCCCAAGCTCTCACGGAAGGTGCAGGCGACTTTCGCCCGCACCTCGGCGAGTGATCCGAATTTCGAAAAACTGTTCATTCCGGCGATCACCGTGATGGAAAAGGATGGCGGTGCAAGGAACGTGATCCGGATTCCCCAATCGGCCCGCGTTCCGGCATCAATTGGCCGGTGATCCGGCGGGAAGCGTTCTTGATCTGTCCGCGATTGCAGCATAGTCTGCGGCAAAGCTTCCTCATGAGATCACCAGGTCATCCATTCCTCATTGCCTGCGTTTTCGCGTGCGGCATCGGAGCGGCCCGGTCCGCCGGAGTGGCGGCGCTCAAGGAGCAGACCTATCACCGCGATCTTTCCGCGAGAGCGGTGGCCTACTCACGGATTATCGATTCGCACGGACCCTATCTGAGGCTCGTCAGCGGAAGCACGAATGTGGATATCCTGCGCTCAAAGATGGTGGCGCGGGTCGAGGTGGCCGACGTGGTTCCGGCCAACATCATGGAGGAAAATGACATCAGCTCTTTGCGCGTGACCTTGGAGGCATTGAAGGAATTTTCCGCCCGCTATCCCCACAGCGCCCGCTTGCTGAAACCACAGACCGCCGCCCTGACCACCCACGTCAGCCACTTCGATGCCGGTGAGATTCGTTACGAGGGCACTTGGATGACTCGCAACGAATTCGCCGGAATCCAGGAAATCCGCAGGCGGGTCGAGGAAATCCGCGAACGCGCGGAAGTCGAAAAACGCGCGTTCGATGGTGCCCAGCGGGACAAGGGCCTCGTGCTCCACGACGGCAAATGGATGACCCCGCAGGAGATCGAGCAAGTCCCTTCCAATTCCCGCACGGAACTCAGCGGGTCCATCGAACCACTCTGGAATGGCGATCTCGAAGGTGCCCGCTTTGCCGTGAAAAACCTGACCGATCTGGCCACCCGCCAAACTGGTGCGCCGAAGGTCCGGACCGAGCGGCTGTCGAGCGTCGTCCGGAATCTGTTCCTCGCCGAAGAACGCCTCACCCAACGGATCATCGCGAGCACCCGCGAGGACTACGAGGCCGCCCGGCAGGATAAAAACGCAAAAGATTGGCTCAAACCCAACGGCTTTGGAACCGTCACCTACGAGGCCTCGCGCGAATCCACCGCAAACGCCGCAGCCATCCGCCAACGCTCGGCGGACGGACTCGGCGAATGCAAACGAGAACTGCGCGAACAACTCAGTGAAACAGAAATCGTGGCTACGGATTTCAACAAACTCCGTGAACGACAGGTCGCTGTGATCCTCAGTGCCGCGGTGCGCGCCGTGAGCTCGCGGCATTTCACCGAAGCCGAGTTCCAGCCCTCCCCTCAGCAGCGGTGACGCGCTGATAGAATCCAACCATCGTTCTTGGATTGCTGGCCGACCCGGAACGGATCACGTTGGAAGAATGGAAAGTTTACGGTCCCTCACCCTTACCCTCACCCGCTGCGATCCCGATGGGCAGCGGGAAATCTCCGATCAAGTGGCGGTCGAGGAACCGCTCGAAATCCGCCTCGACGGACATCCGGTCGCCGTCGTGATGCGCACGCCGGGCCACGACGAGGACCTCGCGGCGGGATTTCTGGTCACGGAAGGGATCATTTCGAAGGTGTCGGAATTGCGGAAAATCGAGCCGCGCCCGGATGAGAATCGCGTGCTGTTATTTCTTCAGGACGAGGTTGCCGTGGATCTCGGCAGGCTGACCCGGCACTTTTTCACCGGATCGTCCTGCGGGCTGTGCGGCAAGGCGACGCTGGACGCGATTTTCACGCACTCCCCGCCGCTCGCGAACCGCCTCGAAATTCCCGACCACGTGCTTCTCACCGCACCCGACAAGCTCCGGGCCGCGCAAAGCACCTTCGACACCACCGGCGGACTCCATGCCGCCGGGCTCTTCTCTGCAGCAGGCGAACTCATCGTCTGCCGCGAAGACATCGGCCGTCACAACGCGGTGGACAAGGTCATCGGCCATGCGCTGCGCAACGGCATTAATCTAACAACTGCTTGGCTGCTCGTCTCCGGCAGGCTGTCATTTGAAATCATGCAAAAATCACTGGCAGCAAGGATCCCGGCGGTGGCGGCGATTTCCGCACCGAGTTCTCTCGCCATCGAATTCGCGAAACAATCCGGGCAGACACTGGTCGGCTTCCTCCGCCCGCCGAGTTTCAACCGCTACGCCTGATAGTAATTCGCAGAATCCATGTTAGGATTTGCATCGTCTTAGTCCCTCCGCAGCGAGGGTAAAAGCCCGGAATTCAACTTGAGCGTCCTCGTCGTCGGACGCGGCGGGTTGCTCTCCAGCTTGAAGGTTTAGAGGTCGGATGGTGAAAGACCCGTGTGTTTGGCTATCCTCGAAAGCATTTTTGGACCTATCTCAGTGCCATCGTGAAAGGAGAAGACAAAATCGGGCCAGCCTTCGCGCTCCAAAACCTTGTGCGAACCGCCTGTCTCCCGCTTGATCGACCAACCGACTTTCATCAAGGCTTTGAAAACCTTCCGAGCCTTCGTGGTTCCCCAAGCGCTCATCGGGAAACCGTAAATACTTCCGCAAGCTCAACCGAATCCTCACCGGATTCAATTCGATCTGCAAGAATTCGCAAGACCAATGCCTCAACCTTCCGAATGGCCTCATTGGCAGTCGCGCCATAGACCATCGCCCCAGGTATCGTCGGAACTTCAGCAATAAATCGCCCGTCTTCTTCTGTCTCAACCTCTACTCGCATGGGCGAAGGTTACGAGATGCGTGATCTTTTTCAAGTTCTATCGAGAGGCGCGAAATTCGATTTTCTTGGCTAATGTCTTAGTCCATCTGAGGCGAGGATGGAATCTCGAATTCAAAGCCTGAGTGAACGCGTAAAGGTTACGGGCAAATACTAAATCAAATTCCGATTGATGGAACAGCATATTAGTTCAGCTCCGAATGATATCGTTTCAACAGCCCCGTCCGGCGAGCCACTGGATCGTGGCGGCAAGACTGAAAATGAGATGCTTGCACTGGTGATTCGGATTGATAGGTTTATCGAATGGAGTAGCCATTTCGATATTCGGAACTATCAGCAATCGTGCCGGATGGCGATGCTTTTTTGCCGTTTTTGCGGCTGATACCCATTCCAAAATCAATGTGACGACCTGATCTGGCGCGGCGTGATTACAAATAAGGGGAATGGATCTCCGGTCCATTCTCTACGGCCCTTTGACGAGGACAGAAGGGACCGGAGATCCCTTCCCCTTAGGGACTTTTTGAAAAATTGAAGATTCGAGAGATTCGTCCGATTCGTGGTGCCAAAATCTTTGTATTTCCAAGGATTTGTCATTCTCATCAGGTAGACTGAAGATTTGCCTGATGGACCAGTTGGAGAAGGCGGTGGCAGTTCTATCGACTGTTTCGGGCCGACATCTTGTCGGGCGACTCGGACCAGTGCCAACGGACAGGATGAACGGCCATCAACGGCCGCGTCTGGTGGAATGAATCCTCTCGCGAACTGGCAGGTGGGACGCTAGAAACGCGGCATGAAACGCGTGCTTTGCTTGGTCTTGGATTCCGTGGGTTGTGGTGGGGCACCGGATGCTGCGGAATACGGCGACGGTGGAGCGGACACTCTTGGGCATTTGTATGAAAAAATTCCCGGCTTCTCACTTCCCCATCTGGAATCTCTCGGCCTCGCCAAGGTGCTCGAATTGCCAAGGGAAGTGAAAACGCTGAAAAACGCCTCGTGGGCACGGCTCACCGAGAAATCGGCCGGCAAGGACACGACGACCGGGCATTGGGAACTGATGGGCTGTGCGCTGGATGAACCATTCGCTACTTATCAGGCATTTCCCGATGATCTCGTCGCAGAGTTGGAGCGGCGTGGGGACGTGGAATTCATCGGAAATTGTGCATCGTCGGGAACGGAAATTCTGGTGCAGCTCGGCGAGGAGCATCTCCGCACCGGCAAGCCGATTCTCTACACCAGTGCGGACAGCGTGTTGCAGATCGCGGCGCATGAGGAAAGGTTCGGACTGGAGCGTTTGTGGAAACTCTGCAAAACCGCGCGGGTGCTGCTAGATGAACGCGGCATCCGCATCGGCCGGGTGATCGCACGGCCGTTTCTCGGCACGTCAGCCGCCGATTTCAAACGCACGGGAAACCGCCATGACTACTCACTGATGCCGGGCGAGACCGTGCTCAACCGTTTGCAAGCCGCGGGCGTGACGACCATCGGCGTGGGGAAAATTTCCGACATCTTCGCGGACTCCGGGATTTCAGAATCGCATCCCACCCAGTCTAACACCGAAGGCATGGCGGTGATTGATCGGCTGTGGGCGGAGAAACGTGACGAGCCGCATTTCATCTTCGCCAATCTCGTGGATTTCGATTCGCTCTTCGGCCATCGCAGGGATCCGGAGGGATACGCGCAGTGTCTGAGGGAGTTTGATGAATGGTTAGGCGGCTTCATCCGCAAGGTAGAGGCGGAAGATCTAGTCATTCTAACTGCCGATCACGGGAACGATCCCTATCATCGAGGAACGGATCACACGCGCGAGCAAGTGCCGGTGCTGGTGCTGGGCAAAAAAGTGGCGGCCGGAGAATTTTCCGACGTTTCCCGCTGGATCGAAGAGCGGCTGACATTTGAAATAATTCCGAAAATCCCGATGCTCCACGGCATGGAGAAACCACGCGTCATCATCGTCATGGGAGTGGCCGGATCTGGCAAATCGACGATTGGCGAACTGTTGGCTTCCCGGAACGACGGCGGATTTCATGACGCGGACGATTTCCATCCGCCGGAGAATATCGCAAAAATGGCCGCCGGGATTCCCTTGGACGACGCAGACCGCGCTCCTTGGTTGGCACGGCTGCGGGAGGAGGTCGTCGATGCCACCCCTGCCGGGAAATTCTCCGTGCTCGCCTGCTCCGCGCTGAAACAGGATTATCGCGGGCAGCTCGGCGTCGGCACCGAAGGCGTGGCCCTAGCTTATTTGAAAGGCGCTCCCGCCACCCTCGCAGAGCGGATCGCAGGACGCAGTGGGCATTACATGAAGGCAGCCATGTTAGACAGCCAACTCGCCGCGCTGGAAGAGCCGTCGCCGGTTGAAGGCGTCACGGTGGACATCGCCTCCCCCGCCGAGGAAATCGTCACTGCCATCGAGACCGCGCTGGGCTTGCGCATTTCCGCGTAGCGGCCCGAGTCGCCAGGTTATGCCGTTGCTCGATGTCCGGAACCTCACCACCCGATTCCACACCCGCAACGGCGTCGTCCATGCGGTGGAGAACGTGTCGTTCACCGTCGATCCCGGCGAGACGCTCGGCATCGTCGGCGAGTCCGG
>JBBQDJ010000291.1:0-5578 GCA_038319595.1 Verrucomicrobiales bacterium | reverse complement strand
AAATACGAGAAGGGACGGAAGATTACTGCCAAAGAGCTCGAAGAAGTAACTATCAGACGCAACAAATTTCATGGTGAATGGAACTACGAGATCCATCCGGCTAAATAACCTAATCCGGTAGTTTATTGTTTAGCGCGTCCTTAAGGTTCGTTTAGGATGCTTTATGGCTGCTCCCGCATGCAAAATCTCTCCGAAAAATCGCTTAAGTTAGTGCCATTCGGGTGAGGCAGCATATTTTGACAAAATCAAAGTTCGGCAATCTCGCTCGTTCAGGAATTTTCAATAAACCGGATCAGCTCGGGCGGAAGCCGGTTCGTGTTTGTCTTCACTGACATCCGCCGCAGCTGCTGGCTGACGTTCGCCGCGCTGCGCATCGACAGCTTTTTGGCGATCCAATCCTGCGACACGGTCGTCCTCGACCAGAGCAGCCTCGCCAACGCCAGCTTCCGCGGGTCCGAACCTTTCAAACGAACCAGATCGGCGGCGTTCAGGCCGGCGGCGCGGAGCCCTTGGGTCAGCCATTGCTCCGCCTGACTTTCGCCGTGTGCCCGGGTCTCCGGCGTCCGCCGGTAGCTCCCTGTTAGGAAAAATGCGCGCGCGCTTTGCGTTGATCATGAATCCAAGAGTTCAATCACCCAGTGCTTCGAAGCCGCAGAACAACTTCGAGCCGACCGGCGGCTTCGCGGGGAGGGGGGAATCGTAGTCGAGGTGGCGGCGGCAGATCTGTTGGAAATCCTCCGGGGTCTTCATCCGCCGCATGTCGTATTCGAAATCCCCTTCCAGTCCGTGGCTAATGTAGGCGAGGGTTTTTTTCATCCGCTGGACGTGGGCGAGAGGAACAAACCTCGGCGTCTCGCGGGCGATTTCGTCATAGAGTTCGAGCACGTATTCCCAGAGGTCGCGGTGGGTCGGTGTGACGGGTGGCTTGGATTCGAAAGCGGCGCTCAGTTGGGAGAAAATCCATGGATTGCGGATGGCCCCGCGGCCAACCATCAGCCCCGCCGCACCGGTTTTTGCTAGATAGGAAAGTCCGGTTCCGGCATCGACGACGTTGCCGTTAGCGATGACTGGGCAGGGCATCGCCGCCACCGCCTGCCGCACGCGGTCGGGGTGGACGGGGGTCTGATAGCGCTCCACCACCGTGCGGCCGTGGATCGTCAGCCCGTCGATGGCGTGGCTGCGGAAAATTTCCAACAGGCCGGGAAACTCTGCGGCGGTGGTGTAGCCGACCCGCGTTTTTACGGTGAATTTCCCGGGGATCGCCTCGCGCAGGGCACCGATGAGATGGTTCACCATTTCCGGATTTCGTAACAAGCCGCCGCCGGCATCCTTGCGACAAACGATGGGAGCCGGGCAACCCAGATTGAGGTCGATTCCCGCGATGGGATATTTCGCGAGCTCCTTCGCGGTGCGGATAAGGCTGGGCAAATCACGGCCTATCATTTGCGCGAATATCGGTTTCCCCGTCTCGTTTTCGACGATGGAGCGCAAGATGTAGCGGTTCAAACAGGAATCCGGATGGACCCGGAAATACTCGGTCACGAACCAATCCGGCGCGCCCCGCCGCGCGATCACCCGCATGAACGGTAGGTCGGTCACGTCCTGCATCGGTGCGAGCACCAGCGCAGGTCGCGTGTTGGGAAGCAGATCTCGCATCGTTGGCAAAGAATGGCACAGCGCGGGCGCGGTGCGGTCAAGGAATTCGCGTGGCTTGATAGGCCCCGTGACCCGCGGCGGAAATTCCGTTGACAGCGAACATCGATTGTAGATACTTTGGATTAGTTAATTAATCGAATCCCGGAGGCCAAGTGGACAGTGATTTACTACACACCGAAAAAATTCTCGCAGATCGGAAGACGTTCTATCTCGATCTTAAGCAGAACAACCGTGGGATGGTCGTGAAAATCACCGAGGATGTCGGTGGGAACCGAGACACGATCATGGTGCCAGCGGAAATCCTCGGGGATTTCATCGCCGCCTTGAGCGACATCAAGGCCACCGCAGACGAGCAGGAGTGAGGGCGGGATCCACTAGGGGCCGCCGCCCGCTTCGCCTTGCTGAAATGGATCGCCTTGGGGATGGTGGAGCAACTAAATTTCCATGCCTTCCCAACCTTCCGTCAACGTCGCGCGGCTGACCTATCTGCTGGTCTGTGAGGCTGCGGGTGTGGCGATCGCCCTGAGCACGAAGGGGCTGATGGACATTTCCATTGGCACCGGCCTGCTCGGCGGCCTCGGTGTCGCCGGGTTTTTCATCTGGATGGAGTCGTTGATGAAAGGCTTCACCTTGCGGGGCTTCTCGACCGCGAGCTTCGGCCTGGGGGTGGGTTTGTTCTGCGCGTGGCTGCTGACGCGGGTGGAAATTACGAATTTGTTAGAGCTGGCGTTCCGTGACCGGCTGCTGGAAGACACCGGGAATGCCGGGATCCAGCTCGACGTGTTGCGACTGACGGTGAACGTCACCTTGTTCGCCAGCCTTGGGTTTCTGGGGGCGGTGCTCGCGCTGCGCAGTAACCGCGATGATTTCGCCTTCATCATCCCGTATGTGAGATTCCGCCAGGATTCATCGACTGGCCAGCCGGTGGTGCTCGACGGAGACGCGGTGATGGACGGGCGTGTGATGCGGATTTCCCGCTCGGGATTTCTTCACGGGCGGCTGATCGTGCCACGTTTCGTGCTCGACGACCTCCAGCTCAAGGCGGATTCCGGATCTAACGGTGACCGGCAAAGAGCCCGGCGCGGACTGGACAGCCTGGAGGAAATGCAGAAGGCACCGGATATCCAAATTTCGATCCATGACAGCCTGATGACTGCTGAGGCGTCTCCTCTCAACACCCGGCTGATCGAGACCACGCGGATGCTCGGCGCGCGGCTGATGACGGTGGATGAAAATCTGGTCAAGGTGGCGAAAATCCAGGGGGTGGACGTGCTCAGCATCCATGAGCTCGATGATGCGTTGAAACCCACCACTGCTGTCGGTGAGAGGATTCGGATCGCGCTGGTCCGCACCGGTAAGGAGGATCATCAGGCGGTCGGCTATCTGCCTGATGGAACGATGATCGTGGCCAACCATGCGGTTTCGAAGATCGGCACCACGGCGGATGTAATCGTGGTGAGCACGCTCCACACCTCAAGTGGAACCATGGTTTTCGGAGAGCTTTACAAGGCGGGCTGAAGCGTTTCGAAGAAGTGGACTTCCGCTGCCGGGTCGCGGAGGGAATCGACAAAGCGCTCCCATTCGTGGCGTTCACTGGCGCTGACTGCCACGGGTTGACCGTTAGAATCCGCGTTGGCGACGAGAAATTTCACGGGCACGTCTGCTCCGGCGCTGCTGCGGATTCTGCGGTGCAGATCGATCATTCGCGGCGGTGAGAGTGCCCAACCTTCGGCGAGCAGGACAATTCCAGCCGGGGCTTTGGCCACGGCATCGGCCGCCTCCTTCTCAGCTCCGGCATCGAGCACCGCGACCGTTTTCCAAAGTGCCGGATGCACCCTCAGCCGCTGCAGGAGAAATGGACGCAGCGCGGATTCCTCAAAGCCGCTGCCGCCGACATCGAGGACGAGCACCCCGTCGAGCGGTTTTTCGTCGGTTTCGATCCGGTCCGGCCCCGTCAGTCCGCGCCACAGCACACGGTGGGCGCGGCCCTGGAAATCGAGGTTGGCGAGTGCGCGGTTACCCGCCTGATAGGCGACTAGCCAGAGGATCGCCCGCGGCAGCATTCCCCAGACGAGGGTGGTTAGATGGAGAAACATCCACCACGACTCGTTGGCGGGCAGCGGCACCTGCTTCAAGGGCAACCAGCGGGACGCCTCGATCACCGCCGCGTCCGGCACCGCATCCGGACTAACAGAAGCCCACGGTGCTGATAGAATTTCCACCGCGCGTTCTAGGATCGAGCGCATCGCGAACTCGGTGGTGCTCTCCCAGTAGAAATCCATGTGCCTCACCAACACCAGCCCGGCCAAGCCGCCGATGATGCCGACGTTGAAAAAAATCCCTGCGGCCTGTGCCATGCGGGCAAGCCGCCATAACAAGGCCGCACGAGGAGCTCCGCCACCGTCCATCAGATGACTCCACCACGCGTCGGCGTGATTTCCCGCAAGGCGCCGGACGAGTTTTCCCACGAGCGCCTGCACGCCACTGAAGCCTTCCGCAGTTTTCCGTCGCAGCAGCCAGGCAGCGGTGGCCAGCAGCAGGACCAGCCATTGCCCGCCGATGAGGAGGGCGAGAAACAGCGTTACATTGATGCCACCGCGCTCACGGTCTAACATCCCGTGGACCCCGGAGATCCCCGCGACCAACGTGAACAAGCAAAGCCCGCCGCCGACCCATGAGAGCGCGGTTGAAAATTTCCTCCCTGCGGAATTGCCGCCGGTTTGCTCCAGCCAAACCTTCAATCCGACACGCCGGGCCTCCGCGCCCTCCAAGCCGCGGACCGCTGCCGCCACCGCGCTGCGAACCTCACCCGGAGTGCCGGCGGAAGTTGCGACCGCCTGCTCGAAATCGACCAGATTCTCCAAAGTCCATGGTGGGGATTTCTCGGTCATGCGGTGAGGTTCACGAACTTTGCCAGCCCGTGGTGGAGGGTGACGATCTAACCTTTCTTGGCTAACTGCTTGCGAAACAGCGGGATCAGCTCGGCGTCCATCCAGGCGAACGCCGCATCCAGCCCCCCGGCGAGATAGAGTTTTCCGATCGACGCCTCGACCCGGGTTGGATTACCGAAGGCGCTCAGGAAATCGTTAGAAGTCAGGCGGGTAAACCATTCCCCGTCCATCGCATGACGCTCCCGGAGAACATACTGGCGGGCGAACAGGGCGAGGACGGCATCGCCGATCCAGGCTGCCTCGCGATCTTGGCGGAGTTCTTCGTCTTTGCGGCTCACGCGGCGAGCATGCACGATCCTACATCGGCCGCACAATCTTTTGCAGGCGTTCGCGCTCGATCTTTTCGCGGAGCCGGTTTTCCGAGTCCACATCCCAGTAGCCGGGTCGCAGTTCCAGGAAAACCGACGAGTAGGGCAGAGCGGTGGGAGTGCGGATCACCAGCACGTCGAAGCTGGTGCTCGCGTCCTCCAGCAGCGTGATCAACGACTGTTGGTCGAGTTCGGTCGTTTCGTGACCGTGGAGTGAGTTCTGGAGCTTTTTCCGCAGTTCATCGATGCCCGGCGCGAAATCGTTTTCCACCGAGCGCAGTTCCCGTGAAACATAGATCTGCGGCCTGACATTTTCGGTCTGTTCGAGGGTATTGAGCACTTGGTCGAGCGCTTCGGGAACATCGACAGGGGCGTTGACCTGGCGGATTCCCGGACGGTTGTGAGCGGGAAACGAAGCTTCCGCGATGACGATCCAATTGCGGTAACCGAGCTGCCCGGCCTGCCTTTGCACCGCCGCTTGCCACGAGGAATCATTCGCCATGCCCGCGCAGCCCGGCAACACCAGCACCGCTCCCAAGGCAAGTAAACCCCGACAAAAAACCATGGGTTCTTATGTGCCATTCCCTGCCCCGATGTCAACGGGTAGCCCGTGGTCATTTCAGGGTTGCACCCCCGCGAGCGAGTCAACGAGGCGAAGCCAAA
>JBBQDJ010000290.1:0-5582 GCA_038319595.1 Verrucomicrobiales bacterium | reverse complement strand
AGAAAAGTTCAAATTATCCAGAATTTTGCGGTTCTTCGACTCTCCCACTATGCGGGTAGGATTACCCCTATGTCCGAGTTTCGAACGCCGACTTCCGTCAAGCAGGTCGCGCTGCATTTCAAGGCGGGGAATTGCGAGCGGTAGGTTACACGGGGCAATGCCCGGGATGCTGAGACTTGAGTCCGAATTGGGGGTAAACCGTAAGCCGGCGGAAACCGCGGGTTAGTCCGAATGGACACATGGAATCACTGCGCATCCTACGGTTGGGTCGTCGCGCCCCAAAGTGTGCCGAGTAGTTCGAACATCACCGGGTCGTGTTTCTTGAGTTCGTCTTTCGTGAAGGGGAAGAAGTCGTTGCGGCTGAAGTAGGCCTCGGTGCCCTCGGCGAAATACTCCGCCGGATTTGTCATGGCATAGGCACGGTCGATGCGCTTGCGGCCTTCAGAATCCTGGCGCTCCACCCGCTCATAGGTGCCGCCGGCCTTCGCCTTGTCGTAGGCGGCCTTGATCTGTGGATTGGCGTGCCCACCGGGCAAATAACGGTCGTGATAGGCATGGGCGAGTTCGTGCAAGGCGAAGTTGGGCATGCGTCTCGTCTCGGCTTCGAAAGTGCGGACATTGGTGAATTCAACGCCCTTGGCCATGACGGGATCACGTCCGTTCGATGAGAGCCAGTTCGCGCCGGGGTGAAACTCCGCTCTCGGTGGGATCCCTGGATATTCGGTAGAAAAGTAAAGCGGCACTTTCTGCAGTTCGGTGACCGCGGCTTTGGGAACCACGCGGATAATTTCCCGCAGTTGCGCCTGAAGCAGCGCAATGGCCTTCGCGGTCGCGGCCCCCTCTTTGGTCAGAAGTTCACGATTGATGTAGAGGGTCCAGCCCTCGACTTGGCGCGTCTCGCGCTTGCCGTCGCCATTCGCCGCCGAGTCCCGAGCCTGCGCCTTTGCCCTGATCTCCGCCTTGGCCTTCTGCAAGCGGTCCGGCCAGAAGAAGGTGGGTGCTTTGGCCGGATCATAGCCTTCCATGTGACCGGTGAGACGGGTCGCGGGTTTGCTATATTTGAGCTCCGTATCGCCGAACACCTCGCGGCACAACGCCGCCAGTCCGGGATCGTATTCGATCAACTGCGAGCGCAAATGCACATGGTTGTGGTCGTGATCATTGACACGATTGTCATCGAACCATGACTGCACGCCTTCGGCGAAATATTCAAAGGGATTCGTTGCTGCGTATTTTCCCTTCCACAGTCCGGCTTTCATGGCTGAGCGGTAAGTTTCTGTGAGTCGCTGGTTAAACGTCGGGTCGACATTCAAGAGGCCTCGCAGGTGAATGTTGTGGGCGAACTCGTGGATTAGGATGCATTCCTCCTCATAGGGATCGCCGGGGTAGCCGAGCACGTTTTCCTCGGCGACGGTGCAGAACGGATCGGTCTCGCTGCCGCCAAGCCCGCGCGCCCGTGCGTCCCAGAAGTCTTTTCCCGACAGGTCGGGAAAGTCCTTTTCCTTTTCGTTCGCCATCCGAGTGAATTCGGGTAGGTCGGTGGTGTATTCATCATGGGCCATGATGCACATCCGTGCGCCACTCTTGACCATGGCGGTGAGGACGTCCGGACGTTTCGCGAGCATCATATCCACGAGAAACGCGGCCTCTTTGAGCGCGTAGGGATCTACCTTTGCGGAGGCGACGATGGGAAAGCCATTCGCACTGACCCGCTGGGTGTAAAATGCTGGGATGCCGTCACGACCTTTAGGATCGAATCGCACGCCCTGCACTGGCACTTCGCTGGTGGCGGTCATCAAAGATTGATCCTTTTGACCGACGATTTCGAAACGGTGTCCCAGCGAGGTGGTCAACACGCGATCCTGGCCAGGTTCAATCGAGCCGTTAGGCACCCGCTCCGTATTGGACTTGAGCCAGAAAACATCGACGGTCTGATCACTGCCGTTGAGAATCTGCAGTTTCGGACGGACGTTGTCCGGATCTGCCGCGAGGGCTACCGCAGCGGCCACAATGGATAGAAAAGGAGCAAGGAATTTAGGATATCGTGTTTTCATGATGGGGATTCGAGGATCAATCGCTTTTCAACAATCGGGGCGGTGATGGGAACGATGTGTTTCAACGAAGGATGCGGATTACGGTTTTTTCAAATGGCCGGCAGCCGACTTGCGGGCTTGGGCGATCTCCTCCGGTGTTAGCAAGTAGCCCTGTTTTGAGCCGCCCATCAACCGACCGACGGCGGATACTAGCGATTTGTCGGGATGCACCAGGGTGAGGTTGTGGCCGAGTTCGTGCGCGATGGTGCGCGCCAGCGATCCCACCTTCATCGGCTCTGGCTCGACGAGGAGCGTCTTCACCGGTGGCCGCTCGCCGCGCGAGAACTTGTCGGTCCAAACGCCGACGACCGCATGGTTGCCTCCGAGCTTCGCATATCCCTGATAGGTCGCACCGATGTAGGGCAGGAGATAAACATTCTGCGCCGTCGGATGAAGTCGGGCAGGGTCGAGCAATTTCGCGATGTTGTCAGTCCGTCTGGAACCGACCTGCTCCTCCTCGCCACGCTTGGAGTTCTCGATGCTTTTTAGGAGATCGGCAAAATCGGCAGGTTGGAGCAAGGGCTCGACCTCCGCCCGCTCCACCGTGAACTGGATATTCGCCTGACTCCAGATGCGGTTGATTTCCGTTAGGACCGGCCCGGTGAGATCGGACGGCTTGATCCAGACCTCCATCGCCTGGCCCTTCACGGTCATGGTCGCTCCTTCAGTGACGTGGAAGCGGATCGGCAAGGTGAGCACGGAGTCGTCGGCGGCCCCGGGTTCTGCCAGCGCCTTGCGCACCATCGCGGCGACCGCCCCGCCGAGCAGCGCTTGTTCTTCGGGTTGATAGAAGTGCACGTCGACCGTCTTGCGCCAGCTGTCAAAAACCGTAGAGCCCGCAATCACCTGATAGAGATCATTGACCAGGATTTCCGGATGCTTCTTCATCACCTCCAGCGCCGCCTGATTAAAAACCTCGGAAGCCCCCTTGCGGCGGGCGTAGGTTCCCTTGTTGTCATTCGGCACGGGTGTGGTCGAGCACCAGATCAATTTCGCGCCCGTTTTTTTCAAGATGGCGATCTCCTTTTCGAGGTTGTTTTTGTAATCCTCAGGAGAGACCGCGTAGTCACCGAAAATGCCGGTGGCGGCGTCATAGGTCTGTTTCAAATCGTGAAGGCCGTGATTGAATTGGATGACATCCCATTGCAGGCCCTTCTCCTGGTAATCGCCAAGCCAGAGTTCCGCGTTGCGGACCCCCTCGGCGGTCGAAAATGAATTGCCTTCGTTGCGGTGGTAGTTCGCCACGCCTTTCAGCGCGCTCCTTGCGGCATCATCGTAGTTCATGCTGATCGAATCCCCGATCACTAACACCCTCGGCAGATATGGATCGTCGCTTTTGCGTGAATCTTCCAGCGGGGTGACTTCCATGCTTTCGATCACGAACCCGCCATCGGCGTCGTGGCCCTTGATCGTTGTTTTCCAAAATCCCGTGGCGAGGTCCGCAGGACGGATCGACTCGCGGACGGAGATGCCCGGGCTATTTTTTCTTAATGAAACCATGACCGGCCCCCCATCTAACAATAAACTTCCCGCCCGTGGATTCTCGCCGGCTTCCGGGGTGAATCGACCGACGACCCGCTTATTTTCCGGGTCAGGCGCGCCTGCATCCGTGGCGTTAGATAAAACGATTGCCGTGCGGGCCACAAAAGGTTTTCGCTCTTTCAAGGCTGCCGAATTTGGAGCGTCAATGCCAATGAACTCGGTGATCACGGGCCCCTTCATGCCGGCGAAGCTCGTCCGCGCCTCCACCTTCGTGACCGTGGTGGAGTCAGTCCACCGGACGGTGAAACGTGATTGGCCGATGTCCGACTTCGGATCGTATTCGGTTTCTTTGAGCAACTCGAAAGAGCGGTTCTCTAGATCCAGCTTGAAGACGTTTCCCGTGGCTCCGTTGAGGCTGCTCGCGGCGAGAGTAGACGAAGCGGTCAGTTGCGCCAACAGCAGCAGCGCGAAAAATGTGAGGGTCAATCGTTGGGTCATCATGGGGCAGCCTAGGAGTTCACAGAGTCTGGCTTCGCGGATCCACAACGCCAGTTCATTTAGTTTCACCTAAAGTTTTGAGGCGATCGAGGATCTCAACCGCGCGCTTGGCCTCCTCGATCTTGCGGTATTCGAGGCTTTCCAGCGCCTCGTTCGTCATGGTCTTGCGCGTCACATTGGTTGGCAAGGGTTCCGCTGGGTCTTCGCTCTCGGGCCAGTCGAAAGTGTCGGTGCGGAAGCTCGGCAGAGGAAGCCACTCATGGCCGTTTACTTTCAGATTCCCCATCGGGCCGCTTGAGGCCCAAGCATAACGAACCGCCACGGGCTCCTTGACCAGCTGACTCCAAACGTGGATTCGGGTGAAATCCACTACCTTGCCACCTGTCTTCTGATAGGCGGTATGGGCCATGAAAAACTTGCCCGACGCATCAGCAATCGAAAAGCCTTCCAATACCCGCGACATGTCATCCGGCATCACCTTTTGATCGAAAGTCAGCACCATGACATCTCCCTGCCGTTCGGATGAAACCAAAGCACCACCTTCCCATTCCAATTGTTTCCCGAAACCATAGACCGTGTTCAGCGCCCAGCGTGCCGCACGGAAACCATACGGCAGCTTCTTCTTGGGATGCAGTCCCGGAATCCGAATATCGTAATCCGGCAAGAACACGGTATGAACGGGATCAGCGACGTCGCCAAGGCCGAGTCGCTGGGCTTCGCGAAGGTAGGATGGCGGTGATACCGACAACGCTTCAAAGTTTTCCGCCGACTGGATTTCGCCGCCGCTTCCACACCCGGCGATGATCGCCACCGGCAATATTGGATCGTTGAAATCCTCCCGCCAGCCTTCGATCATGAGTTTCATCAGCACCCGATAGCGCTTCGGACGGCAATCGAACTGATTGTTATATCCTTGATGGAAAAGCACGCCTTTGATGTTCAGCCCTTTGAACACGCCGAACATGCCGTTATAGCAGGAGGCGGCATCGCTGGGACTCTTTCCGGGAATATTCCAAGAAGTTAGGCTTTCACGGACCAGCTTGGGTTTCGGCGGTAGTTTATCTTCGGCGACCCCCTTGCTGCGGGCTCTGGCAGCCTGCCGCTCCCATTGCACCGTTAGATTGGCGACCGCCGCATCCCAGTCGAACTCTCTGCGGCGCTTCTCGACCGCTTCGGCATAACGCGCCGCCAGTGGATCATTGGCAAATTTCTGGCGCGGCACCAAACTCTCGATGGACGCGCCGCCGCGGGCATTGTCGATGACCCCGATGGGGATTCCAGAAGCCCGCTGGATGCGGGATGCGAACGCATAACCAATTGCTGAAATCCCGCCGGCGGTATCCCGCGTGCAAACATTCCAGCCTTCGACGGCCGTATCGGGCAAGTCGGTTGCGAGTTCATAGGACTCGTTAGGAGTGATCCGTATCTGTCTCAGCAAGGGCAGATCGGCTTGGGCGATTTCCAGATCGCCGTCATTCACCTTATCGAGAGCGAGGGCCATGTTGCTCT
>JBBQDJ010000289.1:0-5606 GCA_038319595.1 Verrucomicrobiales bacterium | reverse complement strand
CACTACGGCACGGTGCTCAACTGCAACCGCACTTACTGCCTGACCCGCTCGCATCCGCCGTTTCTGGGCCGGCTGGTGCTGGCCATTTACCAAGCGACCGGCAACCACGAGTGGCTACGGACCGCGCTGCCGCAGGTCGAGCGCTACCACGCCTACTGGACCAGCCTGCCACAGTTCATTCCGGGCCTCGGTCTTTCGCGCTATCATGCACTGGGCGACGGCCCGGCACCGGAAGCCCTGCATGGCGAAGTGGATGCGCTTGGACGAAATCACTACGAACGGTTGAAAGCATGGCTGAGGAGTCACGGCGACTCCGAACATTCCCCGGCCCAGATTTGCTACGACCCCACAACCGATAGTCTCACGCTTGCCGCTTACAAGGATGACCGGACGGTGCGCGAATCCGGCTTCGATCTAACAGGACGCTTCGGCCCCTGCGGGATGGGAATCCGAGATTACGCGCCGGTCTGCCTGAACACGCTGTTATGGCGGATGGAAAAAGACATCGCGGAAATCCGCACGCTGCTGGAGGCATCGCCCCAATCCATCGAATACTGGAAAGCGAACGCCGACGAACGTGCCACACGGATGCGGCGGCATTTTTGGGACGAAAAAGCGGGCCTGTTCTTCGACTGGCAGCTCAGCAAGGGGAAGCGCCGCAACTATCCATTTGCCACCACTTTCTGGCCGTTGTGGGCAGGTTGGGCCACCCCCGCGCAGGCTGGCCGAGTCATGGAAAACATGCCGAAGTACGAGACCGCTCACGGGCTTCTAACGAGCACCTTGGAGACCGGCTGCCAATGGGACGCGCCCTTCATGTGGGCGCCGCTGGTCCAGCTCGCGGTGCAGGGCATGGACCGCTATGGTTTCCATCAGGAGGCGGCCCGCATTTCCAACAGTTTCCTCTCCACCCTCTCCGCCGACTTCGAGCGGACCGGCGGATTGTTCGAAAAATATAACGCGATGACCGGCTCGTCGGATATCGGAGAGCTGATCACCTTCGGCTACCCGACCAATGAGCCCGGGTTCGGCTGGACGAATGCCGCGGTTCGCATCCTTGCAGAATACCTCAGAGGCAACTGTGCCCGATGAGCAACCCCAACACCGATGACATGGAACAAAACTGGAATTTTACACGCCTCAAGAATTTGATAGAAACCCGTCTCGAAGGGCGCAAATTCATCGTCGTCTCTAACCGCGAGCCGTTTGTCCACGAGAAGCGCGCTGATGGATCGGTGGAATGTGTCAGGCCCGCGAGCGGCATGGCCACCGCGCTGCATCCCATCATGATGGCTTCGGGCGGCACGTGGATCGCCCAGGGTTCCGGTTCCGCGGATCGCGATGTGGTCGATGAAAACGACTCGCTGATGGTCCCGCCGGAAAATCCCACCTACAAGCTGCGGCGCGTGTGGATCGATCCCGAATTGGAACGGGGTTTTTACTACGGACTTTCCAATGAGGGGCTGTGGCCACTGTGCCACGTCACTTTCACGCGCCCCGAATTCCGGCCGACCGATTGGCAGGCCTACAAGGAGGCTAACCGGATATTCGCAGAAGCGGTCATCAAGGAAGCCGCCGGTAAGATGGCCTTCGTTTTCATCCAGGACTATCACTTCTGCTTGCTGCCGCGGATGCTTCGAGACATGAGCCGGGGTAAAATCGTCTGCGCCCATTTCTGGCATATCCCGTGGCCTAACAGGGAGGTGTTCCGGGCATTTCCTTGGGGAGAGGAGCTGTTGCACGGTCTGCTGGGCAATGACCTGATGGCCTTTCACATTCACTATCATTGCCAGAACTTTCTGGAAACCGCCGACCGCGGCATCGAGGCGCGGGTCGATACCGACCGCCGCGAAATCACTCGGCGGAGTCACACCACGCGGGTCCGGCCGTTCCCTATCAGCATCGATTTCGAGGCTGACAACCGCCTGGGGAAATCCACCGAAGTGAGAACCGCGATGAATCGCTGGCGGCAGCGTTTTCCTGGGCTGGCCGGGCGAAAAATCGCAGCCAGCATCGAGCGTCTGGATTACTCGAAAGGCATCCCGCAGCGGCTCTCCGCGATCGAGCATTTCCTCGAACACCATCCCGAGTGGCACGAGAAGGTCTGCTTCGTCCAGATCGCCGTGCCGAGCCGGGACCACCTGCCGAACTATCAGGCGGAGGGGCTGGCGGTGGACGAGGGGGTGGAAAGGATCAACCGGCGCTTCGGGAATTCTTCTTGGGAGCCGGTCTATCTGCTCAAGGAGCATCACAAGCCGTTAGATATGATCGCCCTCCACCGCATCGCCGATGTGTTCATGGTGAACTCGCTGCACGACGGCATGAACCTGGTGGCGAAGGAATACCTCGCCAGCCGCCACGACGAGTTGGGCGTGCTTATTTTAAGCAACTTCACCGGGGCCGCGCGCGAGCTGAGCCAGGCGCTGCGGGTGAACCCGTATTCAATCGAGGAAGTTTCGGCCGCCATCGCCACCGGATTGAAAATGACGCCGCGCAGCCAGAAAAAACGGATGAGGCTAATGCGCGAGCAGGTGGCCCATCAGAACGTCTATCGCTGGGCGGGCCGCCTGCTGATGTCGATGCTGTATCTCGAACCGATGGAGGATATTGAGGATGACCGCTGAAGCAATATCCCATGCAACTGCCCGGCCCCATTGGCGCGATGAAATCGATGCCATTTTGACAAAGTTGAAATGCCATCCGCAGATCCTGATCGCATCGGACTTCGATGGCACGCTGTCACCCATCGTCGAACGTCCCGAGGAAGCGCAGTTGGCCGAGGCCAACCGTGACGCACTGGACGAACTGGGCAGGCTCCATCCGCGCGTGCGGTTAGCGTTTCTATCCGGTCGCAGCCTGAACGACTTGATAGGCCGTGTCGGAACTCGCAGGGAAGCGGTCTTCGCGGGCAACCACGGCTTGGAAATCTCAGGCGGCGGACTGGACTGGACGCATCCGTCGGCGGCGGCGAGCCGGCCTCATCTCGATCAACTCCTCACCGACTTCGACACCCGGTTTGTCGGAATTCCTGGCATTGAACTGGAGGACAAGGGACTCTCGGTCACGCTGCACCACCGCCGTATGTTCCCCGAATGGATTCCGCTTCTCAACGAGGTGCTCGATTCTCTTTCTCTGCCCGCCGAACTGCGGAGACATGAAGGGAAGATGGTCTTCGAATTCCGCCCGGCGGTCGATTGGAACAAGGGCCTGGCGATCCGCCGGATCGCCGCCCATCTGAAAATCCCCCACGAGGCGGTGATTTTTGTGGGCGATGATGTCACGGACGAGGACGCCTTCCGCGAACTTGGGCCATCCGCGACCACTGTCCATGTCGGCTCCGCCAGCACACCCAGTCTCGCGGCGCTGAATGCGGAGAGTCCCGATGACGTCGCCGGATTTCTCATGGCGATCGCAGAAGCCTCGTTTTCGTGAATCAGCGTCGCCGGTCTGCCAACTTGGCTGCCGCAATTGTCGCCATCGGCGCTCCCCGCACGCTGAAAATTCTATTCTCGGCATGGGAGCTGCGATGGAAATCCTGTCGGCTGGGATAGGATCGGTCGGCGTAAAATGACCTCCTTTCTGGGGGTAGTGCCAATGGGTTCGATCGCTGCGCCGAAGTTGGTGGAAAGCAACAGCGAGGGCAGGCATGGAAGGCTTTCCATTTCCTCTTCAAAAGAGATTCGAAAAAATCGCCACACCACAGGAAACAACCTATCCCCCCCCCGTGAAAGAGATCCTTTTGTCCTCCATGTTCGGGGCTTGTGCGGCGCTTCCGCTTCTGGTGGGGGCATGGGTCGCATTGAGTTGGAAGTTTCCAGATTGGGCCGTGGGAACAGTTTCGGCATTCGGAGCGGGGGCTTTGATCAGCGCGATCGCTTATGAACTGGCGCAGGATGCCTCGGAACACGCAGATGCGGGGATTCTTGCGGCGGCGCTGGCGGCAAGGGCGGTGACGTATTTCGCAGGGAGCCGGTTTCTGCAAAGCAGGGGGAAGGCGGGCGGGAAGAGCAGTCGTGGATTGGCCCTCCTGATGGGTGCGGCGCTGGATGGGATCCCAGAGTCATTCATCCTAGGGATCTCGGTGATCGCCGGGGCGGGGATCAGTCTGCCGTTTCTGGTGGCAGTGGTGGTCTCGAATTTTCCCGAGGGAATGGCCTCCGCTGCGGAACTCAAAGGGAATCCAAACTACACGGCGAAGCATATCCTAGGCATGTGGGCAGTCGTGGTTTGCCTGTCGGCGGTGGCGGCTGCGGTAGGCGCTTTCACCGGGGTGAGATTTCCGCAGGTCGGGCCGATCTCCCAAGCCTTCGCGGCCGGGGCTTTGCTGACGATGCTAATCGATGATCTGATCCCGGAGTCCCGCGAGCGGGCAGGTCTCGGGGCGGGGCTCGCGGCGACTCTTGGGTTCGCGGTCGCCTTCGCGCTTCACCAGTTAGGCTGATGAATGGAAAAAGGAAGATGGGAACCACGGAATACCCGGAACACAGTGAAATTCAGAGAAGCCGCAGATTTTCTTATTTCATCTTCCCTGTGAATGAAGATGAATTTTTAACTCATTCATTTTCCGTGTATTCGGTGTGGTCCGTGGTTCCTTAATTCTGAATTTAGGACTGTGGTAACTCATTGATCATCTGTGTCTATCTGAGTTCATCGACGATGACAGACGGATCAAAACAAACTCGATTGTGGATCGTCCGGCCGGGAGGCAGGCATGGGCGCGCCGATTTTCGTATAAGCCGCAGGCATCGCGGTTCGGCCGCGCGGGGTGCGCATGAGGAAGCCCTGCATGATGAGGAAGGGCTCGTGCACTTCCTCAATGGTGGCGGCGTCCTCACCGACGGCGACCGCCAGCGAGTTCAATCCGACCGGGCCGCCATTGAACTTGTAGATCAGCACCTCTAGCAGGCGTTTGTCCATTTCATCGAGGCCTTGTGAGTCGATCTCGATCATCGCCAGAGCTGCGTCCGCGATCGCGCCGTCGATATGGCCTTTTCCGCGGACTTGGGCGAAGTCCCGGACCCAGCGGAGCAGTGCGTTCGCGACGCGGGGAGTACCACGGGACCGGGAAGCGATTTCCAGGGCTCCCGCGCGCTCGATCGGCACATCTAGCAGGCCGGCAGATCGTTCGATGATTAGCGCGAGTTCGTCGTGCGTGTAGTAGTCAAGGCGGTTGGCAAGACCGAAGCGCGAACGCAGCGGAGCGGTGAGCATGCCGGAGCGGGTAGTCGCGCCGACGAGGGTGAATCTGGGCAAGTTGATCTGGATCGAACGCGCGGATGGGCCGGAGTCGATGATGATATCGAGTCGGAAATCCTCCATCGCCGGATAGAGATACTCCTCGATGGCCGGGTGCAGGCGGTGGATCTCGTCGATGAAGAGGATGTCGCCCTTCTGGATGTTCGTCAGGATTCCGGCGAGGTCGCCCGCCTTTTCGATCTGCGGTCCGGAGGTCGTGTGAAGCTGGGTCCCGGCGGCACGGGCGATGAGATTGGCCAACGTCGTTTTCCCCAAGCCGGGCGGGCCGGAAAGGAGGACGTGGTCGAGCACGTCGCCGCGTTGTTTTGCGGCCTCCAACATGAGGAGGATGCGCTCCTTGACCTTTTCCT
>JBBQDJ010000288.1:0-5618 GCA_038319595.1 Verrucomicrobiales bacterium | reverse complement strand
GCGCCGATGGACGTCGAGGTCGAGCCGGGCTTGTGGATGAGACTCCCCAAGGGCCCGCTATTTTTGGCAAGAGCCACCGGCGCACCGACCTTTCCAATCTTCATCCTTCGCGACGGCTGGCGGCGCTACCGGGTGATCGCGTTGCCCGAGCTGAGGCTGCCGCCAAGAAGGCGCGGCCCTGATGACGAAGCGGCGGGCATTTGGGCGGCGGCGATTCTTGACGTGGTCCGCAAGCACTGGCAGCAGTGGTACGTCTTCGAGCCGATGTTGACGCGCAAACCAGACACCGCGAGTTGAAGTCAGGGCGGTTTCCTGACGGCCACCTTGATTTGGGAGAGCGGGCCAATCCAATAATTTCATTTTTCCAAGAAAACCCATCCTACTGCGTCGTCTGCTTGGATGAAACCTTTCCATCGTCCATGAAAGCCTTCTTTCTGCCGCTCTGCCTCACCTCCTTTGCTTTTGCGGGACAGCCCTTTCCCATCAAAACCGACTCTGGAGCCAAGTTCGCAGTCCCCGCCGGTGCGGAGGTTAGCCTGAAACTCCCGGAAAAGCTGAAACTCGGCGATGCGGTACCAGGCACCTTCACGGTTAGAAACACCGGTGCAGAGCCATTTGAAATCTCCACCGGCGGCGACTATCGCGGGACGGGTTTTCCCCTGCGATTGAAAATCCGTGTCACCGACCCAAAAGGCAGCGTGCTGCCGGATGCGAGCAATGGGCTGCCGGAATTCGGCGGTATGATGGGTTCTCAAAAAATCGAACCTGGAGCCTCATTCGATATCACCTTCCCGTTGCTGGGCTATGTTACCTTTCCCGGCGCAGGGATCTACACCGTCGAAGCCTGCCACGACCTCGGCTGGCTCGTGAACGTGGATCGGCCGCATCCGATCGGGAAGGCGCGAATCGAAATCGTCATGCCCACCGCAGATGAGGCTGCAACCCGGGTGCGTGATCTCTGTGCTGGCGACGATCAAGATCGGCTCTTTCAGTTAGAGAAACTCCAGAGCAGCGTATTTCTGCCTGCTCTCATCCGGGAGGCCGAGGCCGGACATTTCGCCGCAGTGACAGGGATCGCCGGGATCTCCGGCAGGGCTTCATGCGAGGCCCTGCTGAATTTGTTAGATCATCCATCGGCCGATGTCGTCAACGCTGCGGGAAATTCGTTACGTTGGCGGATCCCCTCCTTGTCCACTCCGGACAAACCCGCCTTCCCTGCGTGGAAAGAGAATCGCGCCGCACTTAAAGATTGGGATCCGAAATACCGCGAACCGTTGCTCAAATCCGCACTGGCCCTCCTCCACCGCAAGGACAACGCGGCCGTGGAACTCGGAGCCTCGTTCATCCAAGCCCAGGGCGATGCCTCCCACGCGGAGCCTCTGTTAGAAGCCACCCAGACCGCGCTCAACGGGCCTTGGGAAATCCGCTCTGGAAAAGGAGCCAACGTGCTCGATCCGCCACCGCCGCTGCGCAGTCTCATCGCAGCCATCGACGCATTGCGCGGCCGCGGCTGGCGCCTTGGCCTGAACCCCGCTGGCGGCACGGCTGTCATCCTCGCCCAATTCCGCGAGCTCGCCGATCCCACCCTGCCACGTCCTGCGACCGACCGCTGGCAGCAGACACTCATGGCTTTCAGTGATGCCAATCCACCCACGTTCCGGCAGAACGCCATCCTCGCCATTCCCACTCCCGTTTCGGATGAGTTAGATCCCACACTCATGAATGCGTTAGAGGACAAAGATTGGGGAGTCCTGCGCACCGCTTGCGAAGTCGCTGGCAAGTCTGAACGCGCTTCCTTCATCCGCCCGCTCTGCCAGATTGTGGAAACGACGCACGAGACCTTCGTCCAATCCGCAGCGAGTTCCTCTGCATTTGCCCTTGGGGCCCGGGTGGAATTGTGGAACGCTTGGTGCGAGGTCATCACTGATCAAGAGTTCATGTCCGAGGCCCTGAGACAACTGGCCTTGGGAACCCTCGACATCAACTCGGGCAGCAGCAGCGGCAACAGCAATTTCACTCGCAGCGAGCGCTTTGCCGTCCGTGACGCTTGGCGTGAGTTCATCCGGAAAAACAGTGCACGCCTTGCACGCGGCGAACGTATTTCCACCGATGATCCTTCTGTCTCTCCTGCCCTAACCGGGGCTGACATCCACACTCAGGACCCCGCTGTCCGCTTCCATCTGCCGGATGGAAAACAATGGCCACCTCTCACTGCTCCGTAGAACCGCCCGGAGGGCTATCCCTGCCGATGCGTATTTTCAGACGGCCCGCTGAGGAAGCACGGCCGGAGCAATCGAGATTTTCCCGAATGTTCCCTTTTCCACTCCCGCATTTTCGGCTATGAGGAGAGCATGAAATCAGCTTTCACCGGATTTTGCATGACCATCGCGCTCATCGGAGCGGCTGCGGGACAGACGCAGAAGCCGGTTCCTCCGGCGACACCGCCGCGGCTCCCCTTACCCACCGTGTTTCAAGGCGAGGCGAAGTTTTATGCAATCATCGCCAAAGCAGAACGCGAGAATTGGCGCAATCTGCCGCTCGGGGAACGGACGATCCGCGTCGGCCGCGAGTTGGTCGGCACACCGTATGTGAATTACTCGCTGGAGGTCGACGACCGAATCGAATCACCGGTGGCGAACCTGAAGGGCATGGATTGCTGGACCTACTATGAGAACTCGCTCGCGATCGCGCGGATGCTCAAATACAAGCCCGCCCCTTACAAGCCGCAGGACATGCTGCAGATGGTCGAAGTCGAGCGCTATCGAAACGGCGTTTGCACGGGAAACTACCTGAGCCGGATGCATCATCTTGAGGAGGTTTTCTACGACAACCAACGCCGCGGCTACGCGTCTAACATCACCTCGCGGATTCCAGGAGCGCAACGACTGCATCGGGAGATCCGCGAAATGACGGTGCAATGGAAAGACTACCGCTACCTCCGTTCGAACCCTTCCTTGGTCGCACCGATGGGGAAAATCGAAGCACAGGTATCCGATCTCCCGGTCTATCATATTCCCAAGTCCAAGGTGCGGGACGCGGAGAAATACCTTCAGAACGGCGATATCTGCGCCATCACCTCGAACGATCCGAATGGCTACACCTCGCACGTCGGCATGATCATCCGCTTGAAAGACAGGGCCTATTTCACCCACGCGACTTCAGATCGGGATAAAGGGCGCATGGTCGTCATCGACCGACCGATCACCGATTATGTCAACGGCGCCTCGAAGCACGCCGGCATTGTAATCTGCCGCCCGAACGACGTTCCACCTTCTCCGCTGTGGCAGAGCAACGTGGCCCGTCAATAACAGTTAAGCCTCCGTCAAACTCTCCGCGATGGCCTTGATGACCTCGCCGGATTCCTTTTCCACCAGCGGGCGGGCGAGCATTTCCTCATAAATGGCGATGTAACGGCGGGCGACCTCCTTGTGGCTGAACTCTTTCTCGCTCTCGATCATCACTCGGCGGATTTCACGCTCGCGGATTTCACATGGCAGAGCATGGAAATCCATCGCCCGATCGATTGCCCAACGGAACGCGGCCGAGTTGTAATGATCAAAGCGGAATCCGTTGCCTTTGGAATGTTCGATATCCAGTGGATGGACTGTGTCGTAAAGTCCGCCCGTGGAGTGCACGATGGGCAGCGATCCATACAGCGGCGACGTCATTTGCGGCAGGCCACACGGTTCGAACAACGAAGGCATCAACATAAAGTCCGACGCGGCGTAAGCGAGGCGTGAGAGTCTTTCCTCGAAATCCACAATCGCCACACGCTCCCGGAGGTCGAATGCGCAGACGATCTTGTCGATCCATTCCTGATGGGGCCCGTTGGCCACGATGACCACCTGCAAGTCACGATCCCAGTATTCAGAGACCATCTGATGGAGGATTTCCGTGAGAAGCTGCGGGCCCTTCTGCACCGGATCAAGGCGAGAAGGCCAGAAGAAGAGTGGCGCGTTGACATCCTCCGTGAGTTGCAACTCGCGCTGGAGGGCCAGTTTGTTCGCCGCTTTACCTTCGGGGAAATCGTCCACGGTGAAATTCTGGAACAACGAGTCGTCAGTCGCTGGATTATAGGAAACATCCGGAGCATTGAGAATCCCTGCGGAACAGCCGGCGGCATACTTGCTGCGAAGCTCGGCACGGACGGAATCTGGCACCACCGAGTGCCAGCCTTCCACCATTTCCCAGAGGAAACGCGGGCTGACCGTGTTGATGTAGTGCGCGGCAAAAATTCCAGACGTCAGAAGATCCACGGGCACGTTCGACCGCGCATGGTCGTAACTGGACGGCGGTCCACTGAAATAAAGATTCATCCAGAATTCCGCAGCGTCGATCCCGGCTTCCTCGATCTGGGCAAGCGACACCTGGCGGGTATGGATGTTGTGGACGGTGAATAAACTCTTGATCCCACGCCGCCGCGCCATCGCTGGAATCAAGGCGGTCATCCAGTCGTTGCAATGAACCAGGTCCGGCATCACCCGCGGGATGATGTGGTTGATCACCTCGCGCTGGAACACCAGGGCGATGCGCATCGATTCATCGTTGCGATTGCTGTAAACCTGCTCGCGATAGTAGAAAATCCGGTCTTCCGCCAGATGGATGTGCGCCTCCGGAAGCACTTCGTGGTATTTCCGGAGCTCCCTCTCATGCAGGTTGAAAATATCTCCCTGAAACATCCGCCGATAGTTCGGCATCGCGACATGCACGTCCGCCCCGAGTTCAAACAAAGCTGAAACGAGGGAGGCCGACACATCCGCCAAGCCACCCGCTTTCGCAGACATCCTTTGAGCCATATTCCCCATCCCCGAAGGCAGATAGGTAATTTCCGGCGTTACGATCAGGATTCTTGGCTTGGGGGGCTTCGGTTTGTCTGACATGGGGCGCGCTTTTGAAGTCATACGTCAATCCGTGGGAAGGGTGGTGGAAATTTCAATGACTCGCCATCTCAATCTGCTTCAAAACAGCGATTATTTCAGCGCTCTCCCTTTCCACATCCCGTTGGAAGCCAAGTCCCACCGCGAGCGGCTTTTCGATTGGACAGGGTGACTTTGAAGCTTCAAACTGCATGATTCGGACCAAGATCATGCCCGTTTTTCCGGCGCATTCTCCGCGAGGTGGCGGATGCAGAACTGGGACCAGGTCTCTAACCGGTCGAACCACGGACCACTCAGATCGGCCAACGACGTGAAACCAAGATCGGTCAACGCATCCTCGCGCGAGGTTACCGCATCCGAGTTCAAATCCACCAGATGGACGATGCCCAAATGCACTTGGCCAACGGGATTCGACTCGTCGTTGAGCAAGGCAATGATGCGGTGCTCGTGCGCCTCGGGAAGGTCTAACTCCTCTTCGATCTCTCGGGTCACCGCCGCATGATAGGCCGCCGGACCGGTGCGTCCGTTGCCGGTGTCGATCGGGTTTACATGGCCTCCCACCCCTACCGAGATTTTGGCGTGAAGCCGACTTTCACCGCCGGCTTTGCCACGGGTGTAGTGCAGGATGCGGTCGCCGCAGCGAATAATGCAATACGGGATCAGCTGCTTGTGGCTGGGGTCTTCCTCCGCCGCCGCGCGATCCATGAAAAAATGATTCGCCGGATCCAGCAGTCTTGCGAC
>JBBQDJ010000287.1:0-5620 GCA_038319595.1 Verrucomicrobiales bacterium | reverse complement strand
AAGGTTAACAGATTTCAAACCACGATGATCACAGAGATTACAAAGAGGATATTGGAAACTGAATGTTTGAGTTCTTCGTGCTCTTTGCGGTTCACTTTCTTCGATCTCTCACTCTGCCACCCGCTCTGCGATCCGGGATGGACATGCGGCGGACTTTTCCCATCCTCCCCGCATGCCATCCGTCCATGTCGATCTCGCTGAACGCGCCTACAAGGTCCTCGTCGAACCCGGCCTGCTCGGCCAGGCCGGTGAAATGATCCGCAAGGCGGGTATCCCGGATCTTCGGGCGGCGATCATCAGTGACACGACCGTGGCGCGATTCCACAGCGGCGCGTTGATGGAATCACTGGAAGCCGCCGGTTTCCGACCGACACTCCACACGGTGGCGGCCGGCGAGGCATCGAAATCGATGGGGCAGGCAGAAACCCTTTGCCGTGAAATGATCCGCGCCGGACACGACCGAAAATCGATGGTCGTCGCGCTCGGCGGCGGAGTCGTCGGCGATCTCGCCGGCTTTGTCGCTTCGATTTTCTATCGAGGAATTCCCTTCGTCCAGGTGCCGACCACCATCGTCGCGCAGGTGGATTCGTCCGTTGGCGGCAAGACCGGCGTGAACGTCGGCGAAGGCAAAAATCTGCTAGGTGCGTTCCATCAACCGTGCCTCGTCCTCGTCGATCCAGACATACTGGGCACCCTGCCGGACCGTGAGTATCACGAGGGCTTCGCCGAGGCGATCAAGCACGCAGCCATCCGCGACGCGGCAATGCTCGATGAGCTGGCGGCGCTGGATCCAAAAAGCCGCAATGTCCCCGCCGAGTTGATCGCACGCAACATCGCCATCAAGGCTCGTGTGGTGGAGGCCGACGAACACGAGACCAAGGACATCCGCGCGTTGCTAAATTTCGGCCACACTATCGGCCATGGCATCGAGGCTTCGGTGCCGTATGGAGAGATGCTCCACGGCGAGGCGATCTCACTCGGTATGCGAGCGGCCCTCTTTCTATCAGAACGCCATGCGGGCCTCGCACCGGAAAATAGCGCGAAGGTGATCGCCCTGTTGGAAAAATTCCACCTGCCGCTCGTCCTCCCCGCGCACATCACCACGGAAACGGTGATGGAAAAACTCGCCCGAGACAAAAAATTCTCTGCCGGGGCAATCCGCTTCGTCGTGCTCGAAGCGCTAGGCAGCGCCAAGGTCATCAACACCGTCACCGCCGACGATCTGCGCGAGGCCATCGAAATGCTGCGAACCCCATGCTGACCGGATGGTCGAAGCACTCAACGTTTCCTGCCCACCCAGATCACGGGACAAAGCGGGCTGGTATCTCCAGGCGGAATTTCTTCCGTGTCGAACTCGTCATGGCCATTGGATTGCAACGTTTCACGGAGCATCGACCTAACCACCAGAAAGCCCCCGGGTGTCAGCGCCCGGGCGGCATCCCCGACTAACCGGTCCCAGGCTGCGGACTCCATCACATCGGGAAGATTGCTCACTGAAATCAAGCCCTGCGACCCAGCGGCGGAATCATGGAGAACCTGTGAGAAATCCGCGGCGATCAAATTGATCCTGCCAATTTCACCGCTCCAAAGGGCGATCCCCCGCTCGCTCCAGACTGTTGGAACTTCCGGCCCGAAGCGGTTTCCTAACAATACTTGAAGCAGAGGATTGTGATCAGCATCCGGCTTCTTCATCGCCAGCTCAAGCCGGCGCCGGATGAGTTGAATCGCATGACGGTCCAATCGGGCAGCTACCCGCGGCCCGTGAAGCAGCGAAGCCACCCACGGGAGAAAGCCCTCAAGTCGATCTAGCAGAAAGACACGAATCCTTCCGGGGCGCATTTCCGGCCAGCCGAAAAGCCACGAGAGAAGCGGCCCACCCCAACGGAACAATCGATCCACGCTCCCACAGAAACAAAGATCCATGAGGTCCGCAGGGCATCCCGCTTTCAACCGAACCAGCGCGATTTGGGCGGGATTGGAATCCACCGCTGTCACCTCTACTTTTGCCCCAGCCAAGGCGAACACCAAATCACCACCGGACGCGATCACCAAGGCCTTCATCAGCGGCAGTCGATCCGTTAGCGACAACTCCAGGGAGTGGTCCTCATGCATGTGACCGAACACCACGCGATCACTTCCGACTTTCATGATTCGCAAGCCCCCAAATCGCGAGTGCGAAAACCAAGTTCATGGTGATCATCCCACCGATGTCCGGGATCTTGTCCCCGGCGAACCAAATGCCTGCCGCATTCATGGCCACCAGCATCCCGAGAGCAAGTCGCGGCGGCAGAAACCGGGGCGCGGATGCGACAATTTCAAGGTGCCGCGCATCCACCGCAACAATCTTGTGCCACAGCCCTTGATAGAGCCAAACCAGCGCGACCGCCAAGCGCAGCAGGCACCACCAGTTTTTCACAAGCACCACCCCGCTTGCAACGCGCCGCACGCGCCGAACACTGCCACCAACCAGATCCATACTCCGGTGAACCAGAAATGGGCGAATGTTTCAAAACGCTTCCCGCGCCAGAGATTCGAGCCATATACAAACCACTGGCAATACAAGCGTAGCAACCAGAAGCCGCAGATCGACCACGAAGCCCACGCCGCCGCCCGCGATTTCTCAATGAATGATGCCGGATCCAGCAGGCTTGGCAGCCCCATCATCACTAACAGCACGCAGATGAAAAAAGCATGCACATGGAAAATCGCCTCGTTCTCCGGTGACAAGCGCGCCGCCTGCTCGCGCCACTTCAGCTTGCGCCCGATCGGCACGTGCAGGATGGCGAGAAGGATCAAGCCCGCTCCGGTGATTCTTAGCAAAATCGGCAGTAATTCACTCATGATTTCTTCAAGACAAATACCCGCACGAACGGGGTGATTCGAAAAGCAACATCCAGTTTCAATCCAACCGACTGCCATGAATCTCGCCACGAAGCCACCGAGTGGAAATGAAAAAATCCCGGCCCGAATGCCACAAAATTCGCCAGATCGCGCACGTGCTCGACCAGAACGATCCTGCCATCCTCCGCCATGCATCGCCTCGCCTCGGCGAACCACGCCGCTCGTTCGACGTGACTTCTTAACTCATGAATCGCCAGCAGGCCTAACACTACGTCCTGCGAATCATCAATCAATGACCAGTGATCAAACCGAGCCGCGATCGTTCCCGCGGTGGGCGGGAAGCGCTTTCTTGCCCGCCGGATCGAAGCCTCCGTCATGGTCGCAGGATCGTAATGATCCAGCACACTCCAAGCAGCCAGCGGGAACTTCTGCTTCAATAGGCTAGAAGCCTCATCAAAACCCGAATGACAAAACGTGATTTTGTCGATCCGGCTGTTACCCAACGCTCTTTCTAACCATTTCCAGCCATACAAATCGGAACAATCATAGACCCAGTGCGAAACACCGAGCGAACCGATCAAAAAATACGCGCTACCCAGAATACCGGCACCTGCCGCGAGACTCCATAGCCCACCCGCCATGATGCCAGTTAGGCTAAGTAAAAGCACCACTCCCGCCGCAGCATAAAACGGCCAGTTGAAGCGGACAATCGCCAGCATGCCATCCCATTTTCCACGTTCACTCATGGGTCGCCTCCCCGCTCATTGGCGTGATCAAGCGCCCTCGCTCCCAGCGGTAGGGCACGCCTTCCACCCGGAAGGCATTGGCGAGAATCGGCGTCACTCCACGGAATGGAGCTTCGTCAAAGAGCCCGACTTTCCAATCGAGAATCTTCACCGGTCGCGGCGTCCATTCCGTTCGTTTGCCCTCGATGACGACGAATCGGCCATCGCCTTCGGCATCAAACGTGAATGGCATCGGCCCTGCGAAATTTCTAGCAGCCCGCAAATCGGCGAAGGGTGAGCCATCCGGCGGAGAATCCGGCTCCTCCGTGAGGTCAAAGGCCAGATCCAAGGTCGGTCGACCATCCGGCAGCCAGGTTCTCACCCGTGAATCGGACTCTTCGAGTTTCACGTGTCGGTAGTTGTAATGTGTTAGGAGGTTTCCGGAGAAAACCATCCGCGCCTTGTCCGTCTCGCTGCGGAGAATTTTCAAGCCTCTTAAGCGCCGCCCCTTTTCATCGCGCAGGCGGGTGAAAATCCGATAGCCGGCGAGAAAGAAATCCTGCCCCATCATTGCGGGAAACGCAGCGGGCCGCAGTCCTTTCGTGCGCACCAACGCCACCGTGACAAATCCGAATCCGTTGTGGCAATCGATCTCCAAGGGCTCCGGCACCAAGGGTTTCAAAACCTCTTCTGGAAACGCGAATGAAACCGCGAGTACCCGCTCGAACCAAGCCACCACCGGGAACGGGTGACGTTTCAACCGCGTGATGATCCCGTTCATTGAGGTCTAACCATTTCGAATAAATCTTCCGTCCGGCAATACCAGTTCGGCACGGACATGCGGCCGATGGGATGAAAATTCCCACCCCGCACGCGCAAGGTGGTGGTGTCGAAGAACTCCTCGCGGATCTGGACGCGGTGGACGATACCTAACACCAGCCGATTACTTCCGATCCGCTGGATGGAATGCAGCTTGCACTCCAGCGCAGCGGGCGCGGCGGCGATTCTGGGCGGAGCGACTGCGGATGAAGCGGCGGTTTCGAGGCTTTCCCGCACGGTCTCACTGACGCCGTAAGGGACCGCGATGGAGGTGCGGTTCATGGCTTCTGCCAGTGATTCATCGACCAAGTTCACGACGAACTCACCGGTCCGCTCACAGTTTCTCGCCGTGTCCTTCGGTGAGCCGTCGTCGCGGTCGCCGGGAGCGAAAATCACCAAGGGCGGATCGTCACCGAAGACGTTGAAAAACGAAAACGGCGCGGCGTTCACGCTGCCATCCTCGTTCAGGGTCGTCACCCATGCGATGGGGCGCGGCGTGACCAATCCTGCTAGAATCGGATAGGCGCGGTCGGCATGTTCGCCGAGGAGGTCGAGTTCGATCATGGAGTTGTAGCGCGGACGATACTCGTCGTTTCGCTGTTCGCAAACCTGGTGTGCGTGATTTCTCCAGGCTGAACGTGTATGGAGGTCAGGGTTTCACAACTTGCAGACGGCCCAAGAGCTTGCCTGAGGTCCCGGCTTCGGATTTCGGAATGCGGATCTTGACGGTGTCGGTGACCGCGTCGCTCGGGATTCCGGGGCTGACGGTCACGGTGGTTGGCGGGACCGAACCGCTGGCGGCGGTGACGAGAGCGCTGCCGGGCCAGGCGGCGAGGGTGGTGCCCCACTGGAACGTCTGGATGGTGCCCGTTGAGACCGAGTCGTCCCGGCGCTGATAGGTGAACTCGAAGTCGGTGGGGGTGACGACGAGTTTCGGAAGGACCGAGGTGTCCGCGAGGCTGGGATTTCCGTTGAGGACGAATTCGAGCAGGTTGTTGATGCCGTCGTTGTCCGGATCATCGGTGGGATCCTGGTCGGCGAGCACGAGACCGAAGTCGTCGATCCACGTGCCGTAGCCCGCAGCCACAGGGCCGGAGGTGACGCGCAGCGTGCCACCGCCGGTGATCCTTCCGCCGCTGTTGGCGCTAGTGTAATCGATGGCAGCTTGCTGGACACCGTTGATGAAGAGCTTGTCCACGGTGTCGATTCCGCCGAAGCCGAGGTTGAGGAAAGCA
>JBBQDJ010000286.1:0-5623 GCA_038319595.1 Verrucomicrobiales bacterium | reverse complement strand
CTTGGCGGATGTCGTCGCCCCACATTTCATTGGTGGGAGCGAGTTTATCGACGGCGCTGGCGAGGGTCGGCAGCAGCGGGGCGAGGTCTCGGTCACTGAGTTTACGGAGTGCGGGGATCACCGCGGCGCGAACGACGCTATCGTCATTTTCTAAAAACGATTTGATGGTTAGGAGGACTTGCTTGCGATCGACCCCATCGAGTGAATCGGCGAGAAGCGGGCGCGGTTCGCTGGTCCCGGGATAAGGCGAAAACAAGGCGCGGGAAGTGGCGCGCTGGTGCATGCGGCGCGGATCGGCGGGCGATGTGTTGAGGGCTACGGCAAGTAGTGCGGTCGCGCTTTCTTTATCGCCGAGACGGGTGAGCGCTTCGGCAGCAAGCGATTGAAGCCACGTGTCTGGATCCTGAAGCGCAGCGCGCAGTGGGGGCAGTGCGCTTGAAGCATTCTTGCCGAGACGACCGAGGGTTTCGACGGCGCCATAGCGGGCATAGCGATCTTCGCTAGCGAGCATGGCAAGCAGTGCGGGAGTGAAGTTTCCCCCGCGTTTGCCGATGGCTTCCGCCGAGTGATAGCGCATGGCAGGCGACCAGCTCTTTAATCCTTCGAGGAGTTCCTCGTCGTATCGTCGATAGTAGCCGTTCTTTTCACCTTCAGGATATCGATCACGCCCGGCGACGATTACGGGTTTTACCTCTTCGGCGCTCAAAGGGGGGGCAGCGGAGGGATTTTTACCGAGGATGCGGAGGCTCTTTTGGTAGAGGCCGAAGGAAAGCAGATAGCTGCCGGTGAGATCCCAATCGTTGTAGTTGTTGTTTTCGTCGCCTGCTTCGATTTGCTGATAGACGAAGGCACCTTTCCAGTTGCGAGAAAGGTCGTAATACCAGGCTTGTTCCTTCAGATACGCGCCCGTGGCATGGGGGCCACTGCGAGATGCGCCGGGGAGGGCCCAGAGCATGTTCCACAAATTTCCGCAGTGGCCCTGCTCGCGGTGATCGTAGGCAGCGGTGGCCATTTTGGAATTGAATGCGGTGGCATCGCGATCGCCGAGAATATCGAATAAGACGGCGGCACACGAAGATTTTCCGTTATCGTCATGGGCATTGCCCCATGCCGGGTGATCACCATAGGGGATGGCGCCCTTTTCTACGTAGTAGCGGAGAAACGTCGCTGACTTATCGATTGCCTGGTCCAAGGCTGGGTCGCTGACCCCGGCCTCGCGGGCAAGAACCAGAGAAATCGTCAAGGGCAAGCCGATCACATTCATGCCGCCGTAGCCTTGGGAATGGCCGTTGGGCAATGCGGGAGAGTGTCCCCACATGCCGTTCATGCCCTGGTTTTTCACTCCGCGCATGGTGACTTGTTTCAATTCGGAGAAAGCGGTCTTCTTGCCAGTGGCGAGCATGTATTCGCTGAGGAAAAGATTTCCGGAGGCGATATACCAATTCCAGGTGTCGATGGGTTCGAGTGAGGCCGCCACTTTTTGGGCGTACTTGCCGAGCATGCTGTGATATTTTTTGTCGCCCGTGGCCAGCAGGGCGAGTGCGTTGAAGTGATCGGGAATATCGGATTTTTCAAATCCCTTCTCCGCGATGAGGCGACAGCCTTGCTCGAAGATCGCCTTTGACTTGGGGCAATCGTAGGGAGCAGTGGTGCTGTAGGCTCCGAGGACTTGCAGCTTGAGTTCGACGACGGATGTTTTTCCTTCGCGCCAGATAGTCAGCGGAAGAAGGCCGGTTTTTTCCTCGGCGGCGGCGATGGCGTGGCCGAAACTGCGGCGAGCGTCTTCGGTGAAAGGTTTGCCGAAAACGCCGAGGATCACGTCATTCACCTGCAGGATGCCATCGGCGGGCGAGCCCTTGTCCACTGCTGTGATGAGAATTTGCCGGGAAGCGGCGGTAAGGTCTTCGTGGCGGAAAACCATCCAACCGCGCAGCCCCGTGGGGCCGAGTAACCAGTCGTGCGATGCGTCCTTCTGTCCGCCTGTGGTGAAATCAGGGATCGGAGGACTTTCCGCGGCACCCAGCGGCGAAAGAAATCCTGCGAGAAGTATGGCGGCGAGGAGCTGATGTTTCATGCAGTTCTTGGTGAGTTCTAATTGCAAACGCAATGGTGTGAAGCTGGCTAATTTTCCAGTGATAATATTTGTTAGACGATAAAAAATGATCGAGTTTACGCGAGTGATCGATGAGGGGGACTTTTACTCTATTGCGTTTGGAATTCGAGGAATCGTTCTACTGTTCCATCATCTTCAAATTTGCTTCGGCAAAAGCCTTGCCCATCAGCGCGAAGGTTTTCGCGCAGCCGAGGTAGTGGTAGCCGGCGTTCGAGGCACCGCGTGTCCACAAAGCCTCTTCCTCGGGAGTGATGAGCTTGGCGCGAAAATCCTTAAGATAGGCCGCTTGCTGTTCCGGGGTCATCTTGCCGTCTTCGTTAGGGCCGCCCTTATTCTTGGAACTTAGGATCCAAGACATCTGCGAGATTTGGCCGTTCTTCGCGTCGTATTCACCCAATTTAGCATCCCAGAAAGGCGCGGTTTGCACAGCGACAACATTGCCCTTGAACTCGGGCAGGGCTGCGGGTGCTGCCATCGCTTGTCGGAAAGCCACCATATCCGCTGACTGGTCCTTAAGGCCGCCGACGCCCATCACGCCGATGACGAAGGGCATTTTTGGAGTATTCAAATCCTTGCGCACGTCGCGGATGAAATGAGCGAGAAGTTCCGAGTAGAGGGCGAAGCGATTACCCTCTCCGCCATGAGGATAGGTGCCATTGTCGCACATGTCATTCCAGCCCTGCAGCCAGGAAAACCCGGCGATCTCGTAGCCATTTTTCGGGTCGTAGCCAGGCACAACGCTTTTGGGATCGGCGAGCACCTTTTTGAGATGATCCATCATCAGACGGTAGTAAACACCGGTGGAGGAGTTGACGCCTTGCCACCATGCCTCGCGCTCCTCGAGTTTAGGGATCCCGTGGGCCCCCTGCGGATGCTGATCCCAAAGCTCCTTGGTCCGCGCCGCCATCTGATACGGCCCAGCGCTGGGCGGGCGGAAATCCGTGTGTAGACTTTTGCCACCCCAAGCCGCCTTGATGATCAGGATCGGCTCGTTCAGGGCTTTGTCGATGGTGAGGCCAAAAGTGAACTCCGGGCCGATTTTATCCCGGGGCTTGGTGGGGTCCTGCCCCCAAAGTGAGCCGTAGCCGGCTGTTAGCCCCCCATGCAGATCGAAGTTCTTGTTCTCGGCTCCAGTCAGATAGGAAATCCACGTTTGTTTGCAAACGTTGGGCTGGCCGTCGGCACCGCGCATCATTTTCAGCAATGGCGCGGTCGCTGGATCATCGCCGATGTAATCGAAGGTGGTGACACTCGCAGGGCCTTCCATGTTAGACTGGCCAGCGAGGATGAAGACTTTGAGCGGCTTCGCGTCCGCGATGGCAGCGGCGAAGATAATGGTGAGGAAAGTGGTGATGGTTTTCATGGTTGGTTTTTTCGTAGGGAATGAGAATTTCTGCTGCTACTGGCCATCCTTGGCCCACTGCTTCATCAGCGCGCTGTTTTTGAGCATGGCCTCTTTCCTGGCGCTGGCGATCGGAGGCTTGAGTTCATAGGCTAGGTTCGCGTCATAGGCCAATTCAGATTCTAGGCCGAGGTCGTGCGTCTCGGTGATCCAGCGATCAAGCCGCGCGCGCAGGGTCTCCAGCGAGGACCGAAACTGCGGATCTGCGACGAGGTTGTGGATCTCAAACGGGTCTGCCTGCACGTCGTAGAGTTCCTCGACGGGGCGTGTGGGTGAAAACAGGATATTCTCCTGCATCGCGCTCAACTTACCTTGCGCGTGAAGCACGCGAAGTCTTTGAACAATCGGCTTGGTGTCCTTGTAATCGTTAGGCTGGAGCATGGGACGCTGCGGATAAAAATTGCGGATGTATTTGAACTGCTCGGTCCGCACGCTGCGGATGCGGTCCACCGTTTCGCCACATCGGTCGCGCGCGGCAAAGACGGCGTGACGCGGTGCTCGATCCTTGGCGAAAAGGTCACGCCCCTGCATCCATGAGGGCACCGGCAGCCCCGCCCAGGCCAGCGAGGTGGCCGCCATGTCGATGTGCTCGATGAGGTCGCTACGAACTGCACCCCGTGCGATACCCGGTCCACGCAGGATGAACGGTGTGCGAATCCCCTCATCATACAGGAACTGCTTTCCCCGCGCATGGCTGATGCCGTTGTCGCCCATCAAGATAATCAGGGTCTGATCGAGGATGCCTTCAGTTTCCAAACGTTGCAGAATTTCGCCAACCTGTTTGTCACAGAGCCGGATGCAATCCAGATATTCCGCCCAATCCTCTAACATTTCTGGATCGCGCGGATAATAGGGCGGGAGTGTCACGTCTTCCATTTTTGTTAGGGGACCCAACGCTTCGGGTGCCACGTTCCGGTGCCAATGGCCGTCGTCATTGCGGTTCTTTCCGCCCCAGAGTTGGAGCTGGGCGAAGAACGGCTGGCCCGGCTTGCGCTCCGCCCAATCGCTGCCGTCATAGATCTTCGGATCCCACTCAAAATTGTAATCCGTTTTGCCCAGCCGCTTTGACTTCGCGGGATAGTCGCCATTGGTGGTGAAATAACCGCCGCGCTGGAGGAGTGCAGGCACCGGCTCCACCTCGGCGGGTAGATGGATTTTCTCGGCACCTCTTCCACTGCGGTGATGGTGGGCCCCGATGGTGGTTTGATACATGCCGGTGATCATCGCCGAGCGCGACGTGGAGCAGACGGATGTGGTGAGAAAAGCGCGGTCGAATTTCGTGCCCTCGCGGACGAGGCGATCGATGTTCGGTGTCTGGATCGCCTTTTCCCCATAGCAGGGCAACTCCGCACCCACGTCATCCATGACTATCCAGAGGATGTTGGGTTTAGCTGGCATGTCCGCAGCATGGCTAAAAGCCAGTTGCAGCAGTAACGCAGTGAGGAGTGTGGGAATTAGTTTCATGTTCCATGCACCATACTCGCAGTTTTGACACAGTCTCTCCTTGAGCGGACGTCTCGACGAGATTCTTTTCTTCAACGGTTCTGCTTGGAGATCAAGAAGTTCCACCTGAACGGAGTCGGCATCTTGGTAGCGGATGCATTTCCAGCCCTCGGTGTCCCGTCATGTTGGAAACCGGTCCGATGCCCAGTTCTACCGGCCCCCCTCCAACTTTGATCCAAAGGTATTCGTTGCCTGCCCACTCTTCGTAATAAGGTTTGGACAACGACATCGCATTCTCCGTCTGGTCGATAGTCATATCGGCCGCTTGTCTGGTTGCGTTTCCATCGTTGGAGTTTCATAGTGTGTGTTTTTCCTCTATTTGACTATTTTGAATTTGAACGAAAGAGATCCAGATCATCCGGAGGCAGTTGGATGATCCCTTGTTTGGCAGTCTTGCGCGTGGATTGAGACTTAGATTGTGTTAGTAAAACATTTTTTTCTTCGGCGGCGCGCTCGTGGTTGAGTTTGAGGAGGCGGGTGAGGAGTTCTTTGCGGGCTTCCGGGGTGATGGTGTAGCGGGTGCGGTCGTTTTAGGGGAGGGTTTAGACCTGCCAGAAAAAGTGGCCAAGCACCATTTATTGCAAAGATTTATTTTTATGGATGTA
>JBBQDJ010000285.1:0-5626 GCA_038319595.1 Verrucomicrobiales bacterium | reverse complement strand
CGCCGTCGAGCGCTTGGCCGGTGAGCGCGGACAGCATTTGATCAAGGTCGCCGGCGGCACGGTGCGCGGGGTGATTTACGGCATCCTCGGTACCGCCATCGCCCAGGCTCTGGTGGCAGGCCTCGGGTTCTGGATCGCAGGACTGCCAGGTGCGGTATTGCTCTCGGTGCTAACCTTTTTCTTTGCGGTGATTCCGTTCGGTCCGCCCTTGATATGGATCCCCGCATCGCTCTGGCTGTTTGCTCAGGACAAGCCGGGACTGGGGATCTTTATGGCCTTGTGGGGTCTGCTAGGCATCAGCAGCGTGGATAATTTCCTGCGGCCCTACCTGATCAGCCAAGGCAGCAAAATGCCGTTCGTGCTGATCTTCTGCGGCGTCATCGGTGGCGCGTTAGCCTTCGGGTTGGTCGGGGTTTTCATGGGGCCGACGATGCTCGCGGTGGCATTCCGGCTCGTCGAGGAATGGTCGGCGCACCGGGCTCGCCAGGAAGGCGGATTGATTTTGGAAACCAGTTCGGGATTGCGCGGCGGGATCGCATCAGACACACCACCCCATGGCGGCAAGTCCATCGGTGTTAGGTAAAGTTCTCGAGGTCTTCGAGCGAAATTTTCGCGACCGGGGCGAACTCGGCGCCTCCATCAGCATTTGGTGGAACGGTGTCGAACTCATTTCCGAAGGTCATGGCTGGTGCGAGCGGGAGCAGTCCCGAGCGTGGACCCGGGACACCTTGGTGCCGGTTTATTCGGCGACCAAGGTGCCTTCCGCCGCGACGTTGTTAGTAGCGCTCGAATCCCACGGCCTGTCCGCCGCCACACCGGTCCGCGAGGTCTGGCCAGCGTTTCCGGTGGCGGAAGCACGGTTTTCCGATTTGCTGTCCCATCAATGCGGGCTTGCCGGGTTGGATGAAAAACCGGCCATCTTTGATCACGCGGCGGTCATCGCCGCCATCGAATCCCAGTCCCCGGCATGGGCCCTGGGGCAGGGGCATGGCTACCACCCTCGGACCTTCGGCGCGCTGCTGGAGGAGCCGGTCCGCCGTCTAACCGGCATGCGTCTCGGCGACTACTGGCGGGACAAGATCGCCGCACCGCTTGAACTCGATTTCTGGATCGGCCTGCCGGAAAGCGAATGGCCGCGGGTCGCCCGGCTCTATCCGGGAAAGGCCGGAAAACCGGAACAAGAGGACGATTTCTATCAGCAAATGACGACCGAGGGGACTTTCACGCGCAAAGCGTTTTCCTCGCCATCCGGGCTGCGCTCCATCCAGGAAATGAATGTTCCTTCTGCCTGGTCCGCCGGGCTCCCCGCGCTCGGCGGAGTGGGGACGGCCTCAGCGTTGGCCAAGTTCTATCAGGCGGCAATGGGATCCATCGCGAGCCCGCTTTCCGCCGCCGTCAGACACGCGCTGGCCACGCCGGTTTCCGCAGCCGAGGATCGTGTCCTGCTTCGCCCCACGGTCTTCACCTGCGGTGCCCAGCTCGATCCTCAAGACGCATCCGGTCAAAAAATCCGCCGCATCTACGGTCCATCGGTGTCCGCCTTCGGTCATCCCGGTGCCGGTGGTAGCCATGCGTTCGCAGATCCTCTAACCGGCATCTCATTCGCCTACGTCATGAATCAAATGAACCTCGGCGTCATGCCGGGCGAGAAGTGTCTGGAAATGGTGGACGCGTTGTTCTCGGAAATCTGAGCGCGGCGGGAAACGCGGGTTTGCAGCTCACTTCTCTGGCTTGAGTTTCTCTTCCGCGATTTCTTTTCTAACTTCGATTGCGATTGCCTCGCCCCTGGCAAGCCCGATCACCCATCCCGCGTGGTGGGCTTGATCGAGTGCATCGTCCAACAGTTGGATAGGATCATCTAGAGGTCCATCAGGCAGTGACTTGCCATTCGAATAAGTTGCCAGTGCGTCGTGGTATCCCGCCTTGCCGATTTCCCGCAGTAGGCCGGATCCATGCAGTTGGTCGGTCGGCATGATTTTCTCTGCAAGCAAGGTGCCGTCTTGGATTCCGTTCCAGATGCGGTCTTTGACCCTTGACGCCAATTTTACCCCGTCGTCGTCCGACGTTTCCGGTTCGGGGATCGGGGCGATCCAACCGGGTTGGTCCAGTTGCACCAATGGCACGGATCCCTTTGTTAGACTGCCTGTGGCGGCCTCCCAGACGAAATCACATCTCAGTTCGATCGAGCGGGAGTGAACCCTGTCGTCCCGCGTCTCCTTCCAGCCGGGAGCGTTGCGGAAGGCGGGAAAGCGCGCCAAGCCGGATTCCTCGACGCGGATAGAAATGGTTAGTGGAGCAGCGTCAGTCGGCTGCGACGAAACCACGAGAGCGAGGATGTTGGCCGCCAGTGTCTCTTGTGGCACGTTCGGATAGCTGAAGGATACCGAGTCACCCGCTTCTGAATGTTTCACTTCGATATCGGTGGATCCTCCCGCCATGAGAAATGAGTTGGCCTCCATGACGCCACGGGATCGATAGCTCGAATAACACATCACCGCCGACCAATTGTTGAGCCGGAGAAATTCACTTTCGTCGTTTCCATTTCCCCAGACAGGAAGCACAAGCCACCCTGGATCACCGTCGCCTCCGGCTTCAAGAATGATCATCCCGGGGACTGGTGGAACGGCCGCAGCTTTCCGGGTGACTGCGGGAAACACGACCCAAGTGATGCCCCGGGCGTCCGTTTCAAGCACCGTGCCGGCGACGGTTATGGGTGGAATCACTTCTCCCTCTTTGTCAGGGCGGTTCACGTAATGTCCCGAATATTTCACCTCCAACGGCTTGTCCTCCGCTGCTTCAGCGATAATTCGGATATCAAGCGGGTTTTCCGGAGTGCCTACCGTGCGGCGGAGCAGACACCAGAGCGTCGCAGCGAGCACCTGCTCCTTTGTGTAGGGAGAGTATCCCGGTGGTTTCCAAGGTTTCACCCGCAGCATCACCGGAAAGGACGAAATTTGCGTCTCGTCCTCTGTCTCTACCGAGATGCCGAAGACGCTTGCGAGATTCTGATCCAGTTCGGAGCCACCTTCCCAGCGCATCGCGCCGTCGGGGGCGGGTCGGGCCTCGCCGATCATCCGGTGAATGCCGTAGTTGTGATTACTGATCACCCCCACGCGGCCCAGTGGGATGCGTGCCGGGTCCGATTTAATCCCGAGATTCACGGGCTGCTCCACCGTGGAGGTTCCGACGACGGTGGCGAAACAAGAAGTCGGGATCACCCACCCAGTCATCGTCACCCAAGAAACCAAAGATAGGAATTTCATTGTTGTGTGGGATTCTCGCTACGCTGCTAGGCAAACTTCCTTTCCTGCGACTTCGAAAGATTCGGTATTTCCCACTCGAAAGGGCGAATGCGGCAGTTTCCAGTTGCTGGAAAAGATCATCCACTTCTCGAAATTCCTAATTCTTGACCGCCTCCCCGCGAGGATTCCACACTCCGCGCCATGCGCATCCTCACCGGTCTCCAGCCCAGCGGCAAACTCCACGTCGGCAATTTCTTCGGCGCGATGGAGCCCGCTGTCCGTCTTCAGGACGAGGGTGATGCGTTCTATTTCATCGCGGACTACCATGCCATGACCTCGTCGCAGGATCCCGCCGCCCTGCGTGAAAATATCCGCGAACTCGCTGTCGATTTCCTCGCCTGCGGACTTGATCCATCGCGCGCCGTTTTCTTCCGCCAGAGCGCTGTGCCCGAGGTCAACGAACTCGCGTGGATCCTCTCCACCGTCTGCCCGATGAGTCTGTTGGAAAAATGCCACTCGTACAAGGACAAGATCGCCAATGGGGTTTCACCCAACCACGCGCTCTTCGCCTATCCGGCACTGATGGCCGCTGATATTCTGTTATACGATTCCAACAAGGTCCCTGTCGGCAAGGACCAGAAGCAACACGTCGAGGTCACCCGCGACCTCGCCGGAAAACTCAACGAGGCGTATGGCGAAGGCACCGTGATTTTGCCCCAGCCCATCATCCGCGAGGACACTGCCATTGTCCTCGGGCTTGACGGTCGGAAAATGAGCAAATCCTATCACAACACGCTGCCCATCTTCGGTGAGGAAAAGCCGCTGAAGAAACTCATCATGAAGATCACTACCGACTCGACCCCGGTGGAAGACCCCAAGCCGACCGAAGGCTCAACGATTCTCGCTCTCTACAAACTTTTCGCCAGCCCCACCGATCTCGCCACCATGATCGCGGATCATGAAAAAGGCGGCATCGGTTATGGTGATTTCAAGAAGCGTCTTGCCGAAGCCTACTGGGACTATTTCGGCCCGATGCGTGCCCGCCGCGCAGAGATCCTTGCCGACCCCGGCTACGTCGACCAGGTGCTCGCCGCCGGTGCGCTGCGGGCCCGCGAGGAGGCAGGAAAGGTGTTGAGCCGCGTCCGCAGGGCCGTCGGACTGGCCTGAAACCTTGGATTTAAGGGCAATGCACGCTTGCGTTCGCCGCAGTCGTCGCGGATGGTCCCGGCGTTGTGCCTTCCGAGCAGCGCAAGCCCCTGTGGCTCATTCCCAACTTGCTGAGCCTGGATGCTCCGCTCGTCGCCGTCGCTTGGCTCTACATGTTCGCCAAAACCTGGCGGGTCGATTATCTCCCGTGGGCCGCCTACTTCGCGCTCGGGCTCGTGGTCTGGGTCATCTATGTCACCGACCGCCTGCTTGACGCCTCATTGGAAGGCGGCGGCTCGCAAAAACTGGAAGCCCGCCACGAGTTCCACCGCAAGCACCAGCGGGCCTTCCGCCGGATGGCCATCGTCGCCGCGGTCGTCGCCGTGATCCTGGTGGTCACTCGCCTGCCGTTCGCCATCTACGGAATTGTGTTAGGTCCCGGCGGTTACTTTGGCTATGCCATCATCGGCGCGCTGATGGTGGCTGGGTTTTTCATCCTTTCGGTATTTTCGGACAAGGGGCCGGATGAGATTCCCCACGGCAAGAACATCCTCGCGGGGGTTTCGTTTGCCTATGGCACGGCGATGATCGCCTTCTCCTACACCAGTTTCGATTTCTGGGACTTCATCGGTTCGCGCCAGTTCATCTGTTTCGCCGTGCTCTGCATTCTCAACATCTCAGCCATCGATCTTTGGGAACATGCCCACCGTTCGTCGGATCCGGAAACCAACGCCACTGATGAACTCGCCCTCACCCTGCCGCTCATTGTGTTAGGTGCGGCGGCGCTGTTCTACGCTGCTCAAGACCACGAGATGACCACCCGGCCTTTTTTCTACGCCATCCTCACCGGAGCCGCGCTCCTCCACATCCTCAACCGCAACCGTGCCCGCTTCTCGATGGATGCCCTGCGGGTCCTCGCGGATGCCGCTCTGCTCGTGCCATTCGTGGTGTTTCTCGCCTCGGTCCAATCCTGATTTTCCTTCATGCGCCTCATCTTCATCGCCACCGGCGACATCGCGCTGCCCTCGTTCCGCCATCTGTTGGAAAGCGGCCCACGCCCGCTCGCCCTCGTCACCCAGCCGGATAAACCCACCGGCCGCCATCAGACGATGACCCCGCCCGCCATCAAGGTGGAGGCGCTTGCCGCTGGCATTCCGGTCTATCAGCCGGAGAGAATCGGCGACATCACCAGCGAGCTTGCAGCACTCGATCCCGAGATCCTCGTAGTCATGGCCTAC
>JBBQDJ010000284.1:0-5627 GCA_038319595.1 Verrucomicrobiales bacterium | reverse complement strand
GACTTTTCGGCCGGAGTGAGGCGTCCCTTGCGAACGAGCTGATTGATGGTCGGCATGATTTCCTTGCGGTGGTTCTGATTTTCCCATGGGGACAAACCGGAGCGACGACAAGGCAACCTTGTAGTAGCTTTTTTCCGGAGCTGGACCCGATAAATTTTCCCTGTAATTTGGGCCGCCTCGATTAAAACGTCGGCAGCCCTCGCTGTGGGGGGGGCGACTCTAGGAGTCGAACCCGACCTGACAAGCCCTATTTTGCAAATTTTTCTAATATTTTCGCTTGGGCAGCGAAATCAGAAAATCCGCCGAGCCGACTGGTCACTCCTCGCCGAAGCAGAACAGGTGTTTGTCGCTGCGGACTATCAACCGGCCGCTGGCGCACACTGGCGAGGCGATAACCCCCTCCTCCAGCGGGTGGCTTTTCACCTCGTTCAGGCCTCCCGCGCCGATTCGCCCGCTGAAAAGCATCCCGTCCTCCCTTGCGCAATAAATCTGATCGCCAACAAGAAGCGGCGACGAATAGTAGACTTGGGGTGCTTTCGGCAGGGTGGTTTCCCATATTAGATTGCCGGATTTCGCATCAAGGCAACTGAGGCGGCCGCGCTGCTGGCCTCCGTCCTTCAGAACATAGACCTTTCCCCCGTGGAGGACGGGCGTGGAAGCATCGGACCCACGCTGGTCATCACGCCATGCCCAATGGGTCTCCGAGACATTTCCGGTGCCGTCCAGGCGGATCGCAGCCAGCCCGTCCCCTCGGTTGAACGGAACCACCGCGAGGCCGTCACCGACGACCGCCGAGGCGATCACCCGCTGCATGCCGGCCCGCTTCGGATTGAATCCGCCGCATTCCCAGACGAGCTTTCCCGTAGTGGCATCGTGGCCGGTCAAATGATCCGCACCCCAACTGACAATTTGATCCTTGCCATTTACCGTGACCACGTGAGGCGTGGTGTAGGCGTCTCCGGACTCCTGACCGGTCTCGTATTTTCTTGGCGTTTTCCACACCTCCTTGCCGGTCTTGCGGTCCAGCGACACCAGATACGATTCGCCTGCGGTCTGCATCACGGCGACCACGACATGGCCGGCGGCGAAAATGGGGGAAGTTCCCTGGTCCCACCAGAGATTGTCCTTGCCATAGCGTTCCTGAAGATTGACCTGCCACAGCGGCTTTCCATCGAGATCCAGGCAGGCGACGGTTCCCGACTTGAAATAAACGACAACCACTTCTCCATCGGTGGCCGGCGAGGAATTCGCGGCACTACCGACGCGCTGGCCGCGTCCAGGGGTAAGCGCACCGAACGTTTTCCGCCACAACTCCTTGCCCTTGGAATCGAAGGCAAGCAACCCGTCCAGATCACCGATCGGGCTTGTGACGTAAAGCTTGTCATTCCACAAAATCGGGGTCGAGCAGCCGCGGCCCGGAAGCTCGGCCTTCCACAGTAATTTCCCCGCGAGATCGAGTGGTGGGAGCTTACCGGTCGCCACCCCGTTGCTGTCAGGGCCACGCCACGCGGGCCAGTTCCCGGCGGCAAGAACACCCGTCAACAACAAGCTGGCTGCGAAAATTTGAGATTTCATCAGAACCGCATACGAAATCGGCTACCGCCAGTTGTCGAAAATCGCGTCTTAGTTCACATCGAGGCAAACCGCCTCACCCTTGTTGGATCGCGCAAAAATCTTTCCGTGAGCGAATGCCACCGGTGCCCAACAGGTGGATGAAAGCGCTTTGACGCGACCATGCTCGGTCCATCCAGCCTTGGCTGGCTCGCCGCAAATGATGTCGCCGGTTTCCGCGAGGATCACCATTTGTTCGCCGACCATCAGCGAACTTCCGCGCGTGCCAGGCATTTTTGCGCGCCAGAGGGCCTTGCCGGATTTCATGTCCATGCGGATGAGTTCGGCATCGATGTTTTTGTCGCCAAACACGCCGAGGATATCGCCGCCTTGAAGGATGCTGTTCTGGAAAATCATGCGGATGTCCTCATCCTTGTGGAGCACCGTCGGCTTGCTGCCGGACACGTCGATCACCACATAGCCCATGCCGTAACCGGAAGCGAGGAACATCATGCCGTCGTGATATTGGGGGTTACTGGCATTGATGTCATATGAGGTCCGCCAACCGAAGTCGAATACCGGCTTACCATCGAGATTGTAGGTCACCAGTTCACGCCCATGGAATGCGGCGACAACCTCGCTACCCTTGTAGTTGAAAAACACCGGAGTCGCGTAGCCGGGCTTGGTGCTGTCGCCCGATTTCCAACTTGCCTTGCCGGTGGATTTCTCTAACGCGAACAATCCCCCGTCATTCGCACACGGCAGACAGTAGAGCAGGTTTCCCTTCACCACCGGCGACGCTGAATAGCCCCAGCTCGGCACGGTGCCCTTGAAATCAGATTGAAAATGTTTGTGCCATTTCGGCTTGCCGTCGGCCATGGAAAGACAAAAAAGATTGCCCGTCCGGCTGAGGGTGTACACCACGTCGCCATCGATGGTCGGGGTGGCGTTCGGGCCTCCGTCGTAAAGTTTCGGGTCGAGTTTTTCCGGGTATTTGTGGGTCCAGATTTCCTTTCCGGTGGCGGCATCGAGGCACCAGACGATGTCGGTATCTTTCTGGTTTCCCATGACCACGACTTTGTCGCCGGCGATCGCAAAGCTAGTGCAGCCTTTGCCAAGATCCTTGCGCCAGAGTTCCTTGGGTTTCGCCGACGCCCAGTCCGTCCGGATTTTTCCCGCCACTTTTCCCGATCCATCAGGGCCGAGGTAGCGCGGCCAATCTTGGGCAAGGGAGAAGCCGGGGAGCAATGAGAGCAACAACAGGAGAAGTTTCATGGTTTCTGATACTAAGTTAATTCAGTCCGCGAGCAAGGGTTTCACGTCATTTTGCGCGGATTGCCCGCAATTTCTCTTGGGTGCGCAGGTAGGTCAATTCGCCATCAAAAATCGGCGTGCTGCGGTAAGGATCCACCTTGGTGCGGGCAATCTCTTCGAAAGTGCGGCCGGGTTTGATGAAGGCAGCGGCCCCATTTTCCTCACCCACGAAGATCGACTTGCCGGCCAGTGTTAGACTTGGATAGGCGGTGCCGGAGAAGCCCTTGATTTTCTCCGAGTAGATTTGTGCGCCGGTCGCCGCATCGAGCGCCTGCATTTGATACTCGCGGGAAATCAGATAGACGATCCCTTCGTGAACCAAAGGTGACGAGTAGTAGCGGTTCTTGCTGACTTCTTTGTCCCAGAGTTTATTCAAGCCGTTCTTCTCAAGCAGCTCGGCGGATTCCGGGATTTCGTAGGCATGGGCCTCGCCCTGCTCCCCTTCACTGCCGTGGGCGGTATAAATGCGGTTGCCGATGACCGACGGGGTGTTGAAGAAGCACCATGGTTTGGCGATGCCCTTCAATTCCTCGGAGGGAAGCTTCTTGCCGTCGCTCGCGCGGATCAGCTCGCCGCGGGCGGTAAAAAGGTAGTGCTTGCCGCCGAGTTTGAAATTCGCCGGGCAATTGAAGGTCACTCCCGCTGACGGCGTTTTCCAAAGCTCCTTGCCCGTTGCCGGATCAAGCGCGACGTAATCGCTGAAACGAATGATCAGTTTGCCATCGACCAGCGTGGGTGAGCTGGCTCCTCCCCAGTCATGGTCCGGACCATTGGTGCGCTTGTGCCAGACGCGCTTGCCTTCGAGGTCATAACAGACAACCACACCCGTACCGAAGCAGGCCCACACGTACTTACCGTCGGAAACCGGCGTGTAGGAAGAATACCCGTTGGTGTCGTGGGAGCGAGGCTTCATCATTTCCTCCGCGATTGGCCCCTTGCCCTTCCTCAGATCGGCGATTTGCTTTTTCAATTCTTCGACGCGGGCGCGTGGGGCTTCGTCGTCGCGATCTCGGCGCATCCGCCGCTCCTCACGATACAAGTCGCGCTCTAACGGCGCTGCCTTTTCCTCGATTTCCTTCGCCTTTGCGAGCTCCGCTTCCGTCTCCTTGGACTGTCCGGTCGCCATCTCCATCAGATCCGCATACTCATTCGGTTTCTGCCAAAGAATCTTTCCAGTGGCGGCATCCGCACACACCAGTGTGGTAGGCTCCGCAGTGAAAAGCAATTTGCCACCCACCAAGATCGGGCAGCCATTCCCGCGCGCGGGGACAGCGGTCTCCCACTTCACTGAGGATGCATCCGCCCAATCCGTGGCCGCCTTTGCGGCGGGATACAGACCATTGCCATCATTTCGCCAGGATCGAACGTCGGCCGCGCGAACTTCGGCGATTTGAGCACCCGCGGTCATCAGAATTAGGAGGGAAAATATCGTCGTCTTCATGGATTTAGATGTAAGAATAGCCATTGAATTGCATTATGCCAATCTCGGTGAACTGCTGGGAACGAAAAGAGTTGCCCGGAACTTACTCAGCGGAGAGTAGTTTCTCAATCCCGCCTGTTCCCCCCACCCAAAACCAATATCGACCTTACCAACAATGACGCCGCCTATCCGCACTGTTTCTGTCGCCCTCGCCTTGAGCGCCACCCTTCATGCTCAGGAACCTTTCCTACTCTCGCCGACCATCGTGGAAGCGGAACGGATCGATGACGAGCCATCGGCCGTCAGCGTGATCTCCGAACAAACGATCGATCTTTTCCAAGCCCGGTCATTTTCCGATCTATCCGGCATCGTTCCCGGTTTTAACGTGGTTTCCGCCGATTCGCGAGGCTACGGCCAAGTCGTTGCGATGCGGGGATCGACCAACACGCTTTTCTTCGGCCCGCCCGCGCTCGGGCTGACCATCGATGGGGTGCCGCTTGGCGATGCCTATAGCTATCCGTCCGAGCTGTTGGAACTTTCCGAAGTCCGGGTATATCGCGGCCCTCAAGGACCGAATTTCGGCCGCAACGGTCCAGCCGGGATGGTTGAGATGTTCACTCCGCGGCCTAGCAAAAACATTTCGACCAGCATCACCGCCGAATACGGTTCCTACAATTACTTTGGCCTCGGTTTAAACACGTCCGGCCCGCTCGGCGGGGATTTTTCCTACACGCTCCAGCTTTTTCACGAGCAGCGTGACGGCTACATCCGCAACACGTTCCTGAAGGACGAAACCGACGACCGGGAGGCATCCGGCGGCCTGCTCAATCTCTATTGGAATCCCGCCGATGATGTCGAAATCCGGCTGGGGTTCTACGCCGAGCAAGTCAATGACGGCTCCCAGCGACTCACCTCGCTTTTCAGTCCGGACCCTTTCGAAGACTCGTCCGACTTTCGCGGTGCCACGGATTTGGAGCGCTATCAATGGTCGCTCTCCTCGCGGAAGGATTTCACTTGGGGAAAAATCGAAACCATCAGCAGCTATCAAACGTGGGATCTTGATCCCTCGACCGTCGATCTCGACCTCTCGTTTCCGAACGTTGCCAACGGCAATGCCGACAGTCGCTCGGAAATCGTCCAGAGCCAGGATTTCGTCTCGAACGAGATCCGCTTCTCGACGCCGGATGACGCCAAGCTGCGTTGGAAGACCGGACTTTTCCAAATGTGGATCGAAAACGAGGGGCTCGCTTCCCGCCAGTTGGCCCCGGGATTTATCGAAGACACCGACTTCACGATCAATCAGCTCAACCTCGCCGGATTCGGCAACCTGACCTGGCAGGCC
>JBBQDJ010000283.1:0-5631 GCA_038319595.1 Verrucomicrobiales bacterium | reverse complement strand
GCTCGGGAGTGGCATTGCCGCCATCCTGCGCATACGTCACCAGGACGTCGGTCGCGGCGAACTGCGCCGCGTTCGGCCAGTCCTTGGCACCGTCGGCCTTGGCTCCGCGGTCAGTTAAGAGTTTCGTCCACTCATTGAGGAAGCGCTCGTGCTCATGCGCGTTAGGCCCGTGGGTTTTGATGCCGCCGCGGATGAAAACGCGGAGCGGCAGCTCTGCGGAAGCGGCATGGGCCAGGACGGCGACGAGAGCGACGATCAGGAGCCGGGTCATGAATTACCCGCTACGGCCTGAAGCCGGCAAGACCCTTCATGGGGTGCAGGCTTTGAGGTAATGCTCGTCATTGAGGGCGGCATGCAGTTGCTCGATCTCGAATTTTTTGGTGACGTGCCTGAGTTCAAGGAATTGGGTGACTGAGTCGAGTGGCGAACAAATGTGAGTGGATATCATGACTCACCTAACATGCCAATTTTAGAGTGAATGTTTAGCGAAATCCAAAATGTCCAGTCATCATAAGCCTACAAGGACTGGCGCAGCAATCGCCCTGCTGGATCTTCAACTTCTTGGCAATTCTTCTCGCCAATGCAAGCCCTTTCAATACAGGGTGAAAAGTCCGGCTTCGCTAGTCGTATGGAAGCGAATTACCGGGAACCACACAAATACCAATTAACATGATGAAAACGAAAATGTTGAATTTCCGCTGCCTCAAGGCAAGCGGGGGCAAATTGAGGGCCTGTCTCCTTTCGGCAGCTGCGATTGGCGTCGCGGGAGCCCAAACCAATACCACAACCGGAACAGGCGCCGGCAGCTCCATCACCAGTGGCCAGCAAGACTCGGCTTTTGGTTATGGCGCCTTGAAGAAGAACACCAAGGGCTCGCTCAACACTGCGGTAGGCTCCAATGCGATGCTCAATAACAAGGTTGGAAGTTTCAACACAGCCATCGGCTCCGGGGCCCTCAAGACGAACACCGGCTCCAGCAATGTCGCCATGGGATTTGAGGCGCTGTTCAAGAACAAGAATGGCCAATTCAACGTGGCGATTGGCGATGGAGCCATGAAGTTCAACGTGAGTGGCAGCAACAACGTCGCCCTCGGCATGGACGCCGGCTCTCTGACGGACGGCAGTGACAACATCCTCATTGACCACTTCGGAGTCGCCGGAGAATCCGGCAAAATCCACATCGGCACCCCAGGAACCCATACGAACACGTTCATCGCAGGCATGATCAGCGGCGACGGCTCAGGTTTGACGGGTATCAATGCGGCCACATTGACCGGTCAAATTTCCGGCAGCCAAATCGCACCCGCTTCGGTGACCAGCACGAACCTCGCGAGCAATCTGACGTTGGGAGGCACGACGTCCGGCATATTTTCCGGTAATTTGGCGGGAACCGCCGCCAATGCCGAGAATATTGTTTCTTCCGACCGCAGAATGACGCTCACCAACACGGGAACTTTTGGCCAAGCCTTCGGTTTCAGTTTCGATTCGGGAGCTAACGGACTGTTGATCGAGACGAATGCTGTCGGCGAGAGCGCCGGACTTTTTCTCAATGGCAACACCGCGGTGATCTACAGTCCTGGCGACCAAGATATTCTGCGGGTTTTCGATGAGGATAATATGACCGATGTTTCGCCTGTTCCCGCATTCAAAGTCCTAAATATTAATGCGGGCATTCAGACTCCGGGCAAAGTATTTCTCGGAACTCCCCAAGTTTCCGCAGTGGGTGGCGTGGAAGATCTGAAAATTATCCGTGGCACTGTGAACAGTCTTGGAGCCATTACCAGAGGCAGCGGATTTTCCGTCGCTACGGGTTCCACGGGAATCCGGACAATTACCTTCAGCTCCGCTTTCAGCAGCGCTCCCTCCGTAACGTGTACGCTCGCTGGCACGCTGGGCCACATTGTTGGAAACTTTCCCGGTGGTGCGACCACCACCAGTTATGAAGTCTTTATAACCAACTCTGCGGATGTCGCAACTAATGCCGGTTTTGATTTTATCGCGATCGGACCACGCTAAATAGTTCCGCCGCTGTCATAACCCTCCGTAGCTGTCTGGTGCGGAGGGTTTTGGGATCCTAGGGGGACATAGCGTCGTAAATCCCACACCACAAAATCCCACAAGATCCCAGACAAATAGTAAGCACCAGACAAATAGTAAGCATTCTCCTTACCTCTTGGGATTCATGAGGCAGGATGGAGACTGAGCAGCAAGCGTTGGTTGGCCCCGTGGAGGGATTCGGAAATGAAGCCGGTGATTTACCAGTGCATATATGGGGAGGTGAATCGGCGCTTTGTGTTTGGAGATGCGGAACGGGAGCATTTCCGCATCTTGATGCGGATGTAGGAGAATTTTTCAGGCTGCCGGGTGTTGGCCTACTGCGTGGAGAGTGGCATCGCGGCGCGGACCATGGCGGCCTCTATCGATTTGAATCCGGTGCGTGCGGGCATGGCTGACTCGGGCGAAATTAACTTTGCGCTCCGTCGAAGACTCCATGAATCACTGGACTACGAACCACTCATCCGTATCGGATCGAGCAATTCCTCTAGCTCCCGCTCGCTGATTCCCAGCTCGTCGAGTCGATTCTCACAGATCTCCCGCACCGTCCGCCCGCTGGCCACGGATTCCTTTGCAATGGCCGCCGCCCGGTCGTAGCCGATCCGCGGAGCGAGCGCCGTGACCATGGAGAGCGAGAGTTCGATGAGTTCGTTGCAACGCTTCTCATCCGCCTGAATGCCATCGACACAGCGTTCACGAAAGGCGTCCGCCACATTCGCCAATAGATGGATCGACTCCAACAGACATGCGGCGAGCAACGGCATCGAAACATTTAATTCGAGAAATCCTCCGACACCGCACCATGCGATGGTGGTCTGATTACCGGCGACGCGCGCGGCGACCATGGTGACGGATTCCGCCATCACTGGATTCACCTTTCCCGGCATGATCGACGAACCGGGCTGCGTGGCAGGCAATCGAATTTCCCCCAGTCCGCAGCGAGGACCGGAACTTAACAGCCTAATATCGCAGGCGGTTTTGTGAAGCGAGACAGCGATGGTTGCCAACTGCCCGTGGGCCTCGACGCAGGCATCCTTCGCCGCTTGGGCTTCGAAATGATTCTCCGCCTCGCGAAAAGGAATCGCCGTCGCTTCCGCCAAACGGGCGATGGTCTTGGCCGCGAAATCGGGATGGGCGTTCAATCCGGTGCCGACGGCCGTCCCACCCAGCGGAAGCTCTAACAAAGCATCGAGTGCTTTCCGCGAACGATCGGCTGAAAGCCTCGCCTGCCTCGCCCAGCCACCGAACTCTTGCCCTAGCCTAACCGGTGTCGCGTCCATCAGATGCGTCCGGCCGATTTTCAAAACCCCATGAAATTCGCGCGCTTTGTTTTCTAGCGAGTCCGACAATTTTTCCAGCGCGGGAATCAGACGCTCCTTGATTCCCACCGCAGCCGCGAGATGGATGGCGGTTGGAAAGGTGTCGTTCGAAGACTGGCCGAGATTGACGTGATCGTTCGGATGCACGGCATGTCCGCAAAGTTGCACGATCACTTCGTTGACGTTGGTGTTCGTCGAGGTGCCGGAGCCGGTTTGATAGACATCGACGGGAAACTGCGCATCGTATTTCCCGGCAATGATTTCATCCGCAGCTGCAGCGATTTTCCCAGCAAGCATGGAGTCAAGGAGCCCGAGCTCTTGGTTCGTTAGAGCCGCCGCTTTCTTGATCCGGCCGTAGGCATGAATCAGCGCCGGCGGCAGCGGGTGTCCAGAAATCGGGAAATTCAGGACCGCTCGTTGAGTGGATGCGCCATAGAGGGCATCGGCAGGCACTTCCATTTCGCCCATGGAATCGCGTTCGGTTCGGGTCGCACTCATGTTAGTTTTTGGGAAGCTTCAGTTTGGCGGCTTTCTGGTAGAAGAGATCGAGATTTCCGTCGCACTCCTTGAGAAGGTTTTCAAAGACGGGCATCTTGTCGGCGTAGAGATTGAGCGAAACGATGTGGCCGTTGTTGATGTCTTCGTGGAGCCAGGCTTCGAGACCGTGGCCGCCCCAGCGACGGCGGAGTTCACGGAACTGATCGCGCAGTTTTGCGAGGATGGCCGCTTTTTTCTGCCGTTTTACTGAGTCCGGTTGGCTGGAGGCGTAAAGGGCTTCGAGGCCCAAGCGGGAGCGGTCGATCTCATGATAGAATTCGCGGCGGCGGACCAGACGGCCTTCATATTTCCGCAAGTCGGCGAGGCGGCCTTCCTGTTTGAGCCAGCGTTTCACACCTTCTTCGGCAACGGTGTTAGCGAGCGATTCGTTGAAGACAGTATCGCCCCAATGAAACACCTTGCGGTGGGTGAGTTCGTGAAAAATCGTCTCCGCGAGATCGATGTCCGGGTAATTCACGAAGGTGTTGAGAACGGGATCGTGGAACCAGCCGAGGGTGGAATAAGCGTCCACACCACCGATGAAAACGTCGTAGCCTTCATTCTTGAGCTGGTGGGATAGCTCGACCGTATCCTGCTCGCGGAAATAGCCGCGGTAGCTCATTTCGCCGACGGCGGGATAGTGCCATGTTTTCGGTTTCAGGGAAAATTCCGGAGCAGCGTAGAGCACCCAGACGACGTGTTCGCGGCCGAGATCGGCGTATTTTCCGTAGCTTTCATCGCCGGGAAGCGAGAGATGCTCGGTGGCGAATTTCCGGATCCCATCCACCGCGACGAGCTGGCGGCTGACGAATGGCTGGGTCTTCGGATCCGCGATGACATCGCGGTTAGAACGGCTCTTGCGGAAGATTTCCAACTGCCCGTCGATGGCCTGGCCATAGAACTGGATCGTCCGGCAGGAAGGAAGAAGCGCGAGCACCGGGACGAGGAAAAATAACAGGACGGTGAATCGGCGCATGGCTTGGGTGAGAACTTCGGTGGGAGGATCGACCGCTTTGCCGGGATGCACAAGTTGAGATGGTATTTCCCCTTCCCTCTCTGCTTGGATTTTTCTAAGTCTCGTGCGACATGAGCCAAATCGTTCTCTTATTCTCCGGACAAGGCGCCCAGAAGGTGGGCATGGGCAAGGACTGGGTGGATTCGTCCGCCACCGCCCGCAAAATGGCGGTTCAGGCCGACAAGGCCGTTGGGTTTTCCCTCTCGGAAATCATGTTCGACGGCCCCGAAGAGGAGCTGACGAAAACCTCGCGCTGCCAACCGGCTCTTTATCTTCATGGATTGATCGCGCTGGCGCTGGTGCGCGAGCGCTTGCCGCATCTCGCCCCGGTGGCCGCAGCCGGGCTTTCGCTGGGGGAATTCACCGCCCACGCCGCGGCCGGGAGCTTTTCCTTTGAAGACGGACTCAATCTGGTCGCCCGCCGCGGGGAATTCATGGAAGCAGCCTGCCTGGCCACCGTCGGCGCGATGGCCGCCTTGATCGGCGGCGAGGAATCCCAAGTCCGCGCGCTCGCCGCCGCTGCCGACGTGGATGTCGCGAATTTGAACGCGCCCGGCCAAATCGTGATCTCCGGCACCGTCGCGGGAATCGACACTGCCATTGAGAAGGCCAAGGAGTTCGGAATCCGGCGGGCGATCAAGTTGAATGTCGCCGGCGCCTACCATTCCCGCCTGATGCAAAGCGCCCAGGACCAACTCGCCGTCG
>JBBQDJ010000282.1:0-5652 GCA_038319595.1 Verrucomicrobiales bacterium | reverse complement strand
CACCAATCGCCCAAGATCGCGGAATTCCAAAAACCGCAGTGTCGCGGACAAACGGAATTTGTCTCAGAAGAAGTCGATGCGCCGTCCACCTTCGGACTGAAGAGTCAACATCCAGGATGATGAATTTTGCAACGCTGCTTTCTGCCAAATCAGCAAGCGGCCGACGAGACCCGGGCAATCCTAGGTTTTTCCTTGCACGAACCCGTCTCGCGGGAAGAATCCGCGCCCCGCGCCGCGGTTCCACCCCATGAGCGAATCACTCACCCCAGAAAATGCCAGCTTCGACCAAATCGGCGAGGTGCTGCGCAACCACCAGTCGTTTGTCCTGATCAGCCACGTCCGCCCGGATGGCGATGCGATCGGCTCCCAGGTCGCCTTGGGTTTTTCGCTAATGGCCGCCGGAAAAACGGTGCGGCTCATCAATGAGGACGGACTACCGGACAATCTAACGTTCATGGACGGCTCGGAGAAAATCGAGACCCCGCCCGCCGAACCGCTCGACGTGGAAGTCGCGATCGCACTCGACACCGCCGCCAAGCCGCGGATGGGAGCCAATGCCCTGCACGCCGCCTCGAAGGCGAAACTCTGGCTCAACATTGACCATCACAAGTCGAACCCATCCTATGGCGATCTGAATCTAATTGATTCGACCAGCCCGGCGACCGGACAGATTCTCTATCAGCTCATCACCGCGCTCGGCCTGCCGATGCCAGCCGAGAGCCGGGATGCGATCTACGTCGCAGTTTCCACCGACACCGGTTCGTTTCAATATCCGTCCACCACGGCGACGACCTATCGGATGGCGGCCGACCTGATCGACCACGGACTGGATGTCGGAAAAATCAATTCCGACACTTACGACAATCACCCGTATCGCCGTGTCGAACTGATGCGGGCGTTGCTTAACACGCTGGAGCTCTCCGCTGACGGCGTGGTGGCGAATTGGGAGCTGCGCGACCAGACCCGCATCGACCTCGCACTTCTGCCAGAAGATAGCGAGGGACTCATCGACATCATCCGTGCAATCCGCGGGGTGCAACTCGCGGTGTTTTTCGAAGAGCTGGTGGATGGAAAAATCCGTGTGTCCATGCGCTCGAAGGACAAGCGGGTGGATGTGTGCAAGATCGCCCTAGAGTTCGGCGGTGGTGGCCACGCGCTGGCCGCCGGCATCCGCATGACCGGCCCGTTGGAAGATGCCAAGGCTCTCGTGCTGGATGCGATCCGTCGTCACATCGAAGCAGCCGGGCTGTAAACTATCTGTTATTTTCATGAGAAACAATCCCACGGACTACGAAGGCCCAAGCGGCGTGCTATTGGTCGACAAGGCGGAAGACATGACATCGCACGATGTCGTCGCCATCGCCCGCCGCGCCTTGAACACCAAAAAAATCGGCCACTGTGGCACGCTGGACCCGATGGCCACCGGCCTGCTAATGTTAGTGATCGGGCGCGCAACGAAGATCCAGGACCTGCTGATGAGCGAGGACAAGCAATACGTCGGCACGCTGACGTTAGGCTTCACGACGAGCACCCAAGACCGCCAGGGCGAAACGTTGGAGACCAAACCGGTTGGAGATTTCTCCAAGGAACAGATCACCGCAGCCTTCGATGGATTCATGGGTGACTTCGAACAAATTCCGCCAATGGTTTCCGCAATCAAGAAGGACGGCGTGCCGCTTTATAAACTGGCGAGAAAGGGGATCGAGATCGTTAGAGAGCCTCGCAAAGTGCACATCACCGGCTATGAGATCACCCGCGTCGAACTGCCGGAAGTGGATTTCATTGTAAACTGCTCGAAGGGATTCTACGTCAGGACTTATGCCCACGACATCGGCGACAAGCTCGGCTGCGGTGCGCACCTGAGTGCCCTGCGCCGCACGCGATCTGGGAAGTTCACGCTGGATCGGGCCGTCACCGTCGCAGATTTGAAAACGGCACCGCGCGAGGATCTCTACAAAGGGTTGATTTCCCTAGCAGAAATCTCACTGATGCGCGGAGCTTGAGGAGGGTAGCACTAAGGGCTACCCGGGTGGGCCGAAGTCCCACCCTCCTTATGCACCCTCCTTATGAAATTTCCGCGGCACGTTCGCTCTGCCAGTGGGTGAACTCATCCGCTGGCAACTTCGCTTTTACGGGATTGTTGCGGATGTATCGGACAGCATTGATGAAGTGGTCGGCATCGCGAATCAAAGTATCCCGATAGTTCCGCTGCCAGATCGGACCGTGCCCGATCGCTCTGGCAGAAACGCTCTTCCACGCTTCAATCAGCTTCGGCAGAGGAGCCAAAGGTTTGAACAGCAAATGAACATGATTCGGCATGATGACCCATGCGTGATGAAGGACTTTTTCACCTTGGAAACGCATCAGAGATTCTGACAGATGGTTTCGCGCAGTAGAATTCCTGAGCAAACAAGAACCGCAGCCTTCATCGAGCCATGATTCGAGTTTCCAAGTGAACTTGCGGTGATACTCACTATGCGCCACCGGATCCCAAGGCTTCGGATGATTCAAAAGCCAGAGGCGGCGTTGCTCTTTCCAATACTTGACCCGTTCGACAGGCAACGCGTCTCCCAACCGGAAGGTGACGAACTGCATGGCCTCCTCCTGCTGCCAGTGCGGAAGATTATCTCCGTGTTTCTGGATTTCCCGATCGGGGTGGAGATAGTCGGAAGACATTCCACGATGATGGAGAGGATTGACGTTCCGTCAATCCGGGTGGGCCGAAGTCCCACCCTCCTTACCCCTCTTGCGCCAGCTCTTCCTCCACCACCGGCATCAGTTTCCTGAAATGCACTTGTCCCACGCGCCGGCCATCGGTGCTGGTGACCCGGGCTTCGTAGCCGAGGATTTCCACCGTTTCACCAACTTCTGGGAAGCGTTCCAATTGCTGAGTGAGATAGCCGCCGACGGTGGTAACCTCGCCGCTTTCGAGGAATAGCTCCGGGACGTGGCCCGCTAAATCGTTCAGTGTCATCGCGCCTTCGATGACGAATTCATCCTCGTTGACCTTGGTGAACGAGGAGCGCTCGTTGTCGAACTCGTCTTGGATATCGCCGACGAGTTCTTCCATCACGTTGTCGAGAAAGACGATGCCGACGGGCGTGCCGAATTCATCGACGGCCATCGCAAGGTGGGCGTGCTCACGCAGGAAAAACGTTAGCAACGTATCCAACGGCATGGTGTCCGGTACGATTTTCAACTCCCGCTTGATCCGCATCAAATCGGGATCGGGATCCTTGATCAGCTTGAATAGGTCCTTGATGTGGATCAAGCCGATGGCGTGGTCAAGGTGGCCTTTGACTAACGGAAAACGCGTATGCTTGCTGCGCATTGCGATTTCCAAAACCTTTTCAAACGGCTGGTCGGCATCGAGAATGATCACCTTGTTGCGAGGCGTCATCACGTCGCGCACCCAGAGTTCGTTCAGGCCGAGGGCATTGATGAGAATTTCACGTTCGGTTTCGGTGACTTCTTGTGATTTCCCACTCTGAGTGACGAGCAGGGCGAGTTCTTCCGCCGAGTGGGCGTCATCGTGTCCGGTGGCCGGTTCAATGCGGAAAACCGAACGGATCAGCCAAGTGGAAGCCCCATTGAGCATGCTGATAGGAATTTTACAGACCTTGTAAAAAAGCCGCATCGGCTGCGCGAGTAAAACGGTGGCTTTCAGCGATTTACGAATGGCGATGGTCTTGGGAACTTGCTCTCCGACCACGACGTGCAATATAGTAAAGGAGCCAATCGCGATCACCCATGACACAGTGGGAACCAAGCCTTGAGGGAACCAAGAAATTTGCTGTAAGATCGGACCAACCAATTTTTCAATGAATGGCTCGCCCAAGGCTCCGAGGGCCAACGATGCGACGGTGATTCCAAGTTGGGCTGCAGAAAGGTAGGGGTTGATGTCCTCAAGGATTTTTCGCGCGGCTTTCGAGCCACTGGACTTCCCATTTCCCTCCATTTCTAACTGGCTGGGCCGCACCTTAATAAAGGCGAACTCTGCCGCCACGAAGAGCGCGTTGAGAATGAGAAAAAGAACAATCCCACCGATGTAATACATGGCTTCCCAAAGTGTCGGCCACTGATAGATGACACCTTGGCTGGCGAGAAACATTGAATTTGCGATCATCGGTCAGAGTTTTTCATAAACTCCCTGATCGCGCCGTTGGAGGATCGTGAAACCGGCCTTCTTGGCATCGGAAACGGAAAGCGGCTTGGTGATCGTCGGCGTGTTGATGCGCGATATCACTTTTTTAACCGGGCTCTTGCAGAGCGGACACACCACCAAGGGTGCCCTATCGATCGGACGTCTGAGCTCGAACCCCTTGGCGCAGACGCGGCAAGAATGCTCGGGGTCGTCTGGGGCTTCTGAGACGTATTCGTAAATTGGCATAAAAAGGACGTGGGCACGGGAAAAATCCGACCCACGTCAAAAGTAGCGTAAAGCGTACCAGTTTACCAGCTCGACTTGGTTACGCCCGGAAGCATCCCGGCGGAAGCAAGTTCGCGGAAGGTAATCCGGGAAAGGCGGAAACGGCGCAGGAACGCGCGGCGGCGGCCGGTGATCTCGCAGCGGTTGACCAAGCGGGTAGGGCTCGCATCACGCGGCAGCATGGAAAGACCCACATAATCCTTCTCCTTCTTGAGTTTGAGACGGAGGTCTGCGTATTTCTCGACGGTTTCTTTTTTGCGCGCGTTGCGTGCGATCCAACTTTTCTTAGCCATAATTCGGGGCGCAGGTGTTACGGGATGAGCGGGGGCTTGCAAGCCCAAAGTCGCGATTCCCCTGATTTTCACAAGAAATCCGGGGATAGATCGATAATTTCTCGGGAAAAATTGACCCGTTCACCTGACTTCACCAGACGTTCCTTGGCGTCCTCTTGATTGGGTCGAGACCTGGCCGGAACAGCTAACAACTGAAAATCAGTCGCTGAAATCCGCGTTCTTCGCAGGCAGCTTCTTCTTTCCTGCCCCAACCCAAACTCACTACCGTCCCATGAATCGTCGTGAAATCCTCCGCACCGGCTCGCTCGGCACCCTCGGCCTCCTTGCCGCGCAGACCTTCCAGACCGCCCGCGCCCAGGTCCGTTCCGTCGGAGCGAACGAGCGCATCCGCATCGGCATCGTCGGCTTTTCCGACCGCCTGAACAGCACGCTGCTTCCTGCTTTCAAGGCCGTTTCAGACCCATTCAACTGCGAGATCGTCGGCGTGTCTGACCTCTGGAGCCGCCGACGCGAGGACGCGAAGGCCTATTTCACGAAAAATTTCGGCAAAGAGGTTCCAACCTATCGGAACAACGAGGAAATGTATGAAAAGGCAAATCTCGATGCCGTCATCATTTCCACTGCGGATTTCCAGCATGCCGTCCATGCCATCGAGGCGGTCACCGCAGGATGCGACGTCTATTGCGAGAAACCCTTCGCCGAAACGATGCAGGACGCCCGCGCCGCGCTCAAGGCCGTGAAGGCTTCCGACCGTATCCTCCAAATCGGCTCGCAACGCCGCTCGGGTGCGTCTTATCAGGCGGCCCGGGATTTCATCCAAAGTGGAAAATTCGGTCCCATCGTCGCCTCCGAAATGACGTGGAATGTGAACCAACCCGGACGCTGGCGCCGTCCTGAACTGGTCGCCGCCATCCGCGAGCAGGACACCGA
>JBBQDJ010000281.1:0-5653 GCA_038319595.1 Verrucomicrobiales bacterium | reverse complement strand
GCTCGAGAAATCCATCGCCAGTCTTGAATCCCGCGGGAGCTCAACCAGCGGACTACTCAAGGACCGCAAACTCTCCGATGCCGAACGCGCGATTCAGGAACAGGAACTCGGCCGCATCACTGCCCTGCTCGAAAGCCGCCGCCGGGAGCTCGTCGAACTCGCGCTTCCATCCACCTCCAGCGGCAGCGATTCCAGCAGCGATAGCACTTCGGATCCTTATGGCAAGACCGCTGCGAACCCTGCCGGCAAGGACAATGCCGAGGAAATGAAGAACCTGCTCGACGATGCACGCGCGGACATTTCCGCTGACTTCTGGACCATCCTCCGCAAATACGGCGAGGCCGTCAAAGAGCGCGATAAAATCATCTCCCTGAAGGCGAATCTCCAAGCCCGCGAGAAGTGGCTGGCCGAGCATGATGCGCCCACAAAGTGACCCGTAAGCATGGATCTCCGGAAGTTGATCTAGATGTTAGATATTGGAGGGAAGCCTCCGGAGCCGCGACGGTGGGCTCTGGAAGCACCTCACCCCGGCGCTGGCTGGCGTAATCAGCCAAAGGTTTGCTTGTTTTCATCATCCAAAACTCTACAGTCGCCAGCCTGATGAAGGTAAAAGTTCTGGGTCTCACGCTTTTGATGTCCGCACCTTGGGTCCGGGCGGTGGACCAGAACAGCAACCAGCAGAGTGATGTCTGGGAAATGCTCTTCCAGGCATCCGCCTTGCCCGCTGCCGGGGATTTCGATGGCGACGGCTGGAGCAATGCGGCGGAGAGCAGTGCTGGGACGAATCCGAAGTCCGGCACGTCGCGTCCGGAAACCGACCTCCATTTCAGTTCTGGCTTACCGCTGCTCTCGTGGTCGAGCGTTAAAGGCAAGCGCTACACCTTGGTGAAAAGCTCCGATTTAATATCATACCTTCCGACCGGCGACATCGCAACCGGATCGGGCGCGGAAATGAATTTCCTCCTGCCGCCGCCGGACGCGAAGGAGTTTTTCAGGATTCAGATCGCGGATCTGGATTCCGACGGTGACGGTGTGAATGACTGGGAGGAACTGACGCTAGGATTCAATCCCCAGCAAGCCAGGACCGATCGCTATTCCCAGACCGATTCGCAACGCGTGATCGCCGGTCTAACTGCCGGAAATTCCCTAACGGTATCGGTTTATGACGATACCTGCAGCGAGCGCTGGCCGGATCCCGCCGTGCTGGTGTTTCGGCGGACAGGCGGATTGCAACCGCTGACGGTGAACTTCTCCCTCAGCGGTAGTGCCACTCGTGACATTGACTACTCTTCATCGGTCGTCGGAAACTCCATCTCCTTTGCCGCCGGCCAGCGGGAAGGGTTCCTTGAAATTTCTCCGGTGGCCGACAACGATGATGGAGAGTCCACGGAAACGGTAATTCTAACGGTATTGGCGGGTTCCGGCTATGTCGTGGGACCTGCAAGCGTTGGCACGATTTCGATTTTGAATGAAACCGCTGCGGGCAATCCATCAGCCAAGGCGGCCGCGCGTTTTCTCATCCAGGCGGCTTTCGGCCCGGATCAGGATTCCTCGGGCGATGCCGATTCGATTCCTGAAAATGTCGAAGAACTGATGGGCATGGGCTTCGGGCCGTGGATCGACGATCAGTTAGGCCGTCCGGTGGGAACCTTGCGGCCGATGGTCCAATGGCAGAATGCTCAGCCCAGCAGCGCGGCGATTTACAATGACCGCAAACAGAACGCCTGGTGGGGCCGGGCGATGGGCCTGCCGAAACTCCGTCCCGATGCGGCGGGCACCCAGCTTCCCGATCCGCTCCGCCAGCGAGTAGGATTCGCTTTGAGCCAGATTTTCGTGATTTCAGACCGGATGGAGCGCCTCGGAGTAGAGCCGGAAGGCATGGTGCATTTCTACGACACACTGCTGCAAAACAGTTTTGGAAATTTCGAGAACCTGCTTCGTGACGTCGCCCTGCACCCGTGCATGGGGATCTATCTGAGCCACATGGGAAACCGCAAAGCGGACCCGGTGGCCAAGACCTTTCCGGATGAGAATTTCGCTCGCGAAATCATGCAGCTCTTCAGCATCGGACTGTGGATGCTTAATCCCGACGGCTCACGGCAGCTTGATGCAAACAACCAGCCGATTCCGACCTATTCCAATGCCGACATCACCGAGTTCGCGCGGGTTTTCACCGGCCTAACATTTGGTAAAAATTCCAACGGTACTGACAATAACAATTTTGACATTTACGGCGGCGATTTCACCTTGCCGATGAAAGGCTTCGATCAATATCACGATCTCGGACCAAAAGCCCTGCTGCTCGGTGCGACCACCCCGCAGCGCGTGGCGAATGGCGCACTGGCCACCGCGGCCGACGTGGATGCCGTGATCAGCAACCTGTTCAACCACCCGAACGTCGGGCCGTTCATCGGCCGCCAGCTCATCCAACGCTTGGTGACGTCGAATCCATCGCCCGCCTACATCGGTCGCGTGACTGCCGCCTTCAACGCCGCTCCGCGTGGCGACATGGGCCGCACGGTGAAAGCCCTTCTGATGGATCCCGAAGCGCGCGATCCGGCGATGTTGTCCGATCCCACCTTCGGGAAACTCCGTGAGCCGTTTCTCCGCACGGTGAACGTCGCCCGCGCCTTCAATGCGACCGCCCCTAACGGTTGGTATTATCTCGATGCCTTCGCGCTCGACCACGTCGAGGAGCCGCTGAAAGCACCCAGCGTGTTTAATTTCTATCTGCCATCGTATTCGCCGCCCGGCCTGCTGGCCCAGGCGGGCCTTGTCTCGCCGGAGTTGCAGATCGTCAATGCCTCCTCGGGCACCACTGCTCCTAACTATTTCTGGAACCAACTGACCGGTGGCCTTCATCGTTGGGGCGTGGGTGACGCGACGAAAAACGTGACGCTCAATCTTGATCAGGAAATGCTGTTGAATGTTCCAGCCGCCGCGGTGAACGATCCCTATCCGTCGGTCGCCGCGCTTGATCCCGATCCATTGATCCGTCGGCTGGATCTTGTCCTGACCGGCGGCACGCTTTCTCCCGGAAGCTTCCAGATCATCCGCGAGGCTCTCAACCGCATCGGCCCTGGCAGCGGCTGGGAGTGGCCAAAGAACCGGCTGAAACTCGCCATCTATCTGATTGTCTGCAGTCCCGAATTCGCCGTGCAAAAGTGAATGCCTCAATGGAAAATCTCACGCAACCCCGCAGCTCCTCCGTAGCGGATCAAAGACTCGTCGTGAAGGCCGAGAACATCATCGAGTTCCAAAAAATCAAACACTGGACCAGGCTATTTTGCGAGTTCACTCAGCAAGGAGTCATATTCGGTGAAAATCTCCTGCTTGGCCTTTGCGATACGCGCCTCGCGATTCATCCCGCATCCCTTGTCCTGAAAAGGGACGCACAAATCATCTACCGACTTTTTAACTTCAAAAAGTTCGTCCGGTGTCAGTGTCTTCAAGGACGCGCGAATTTCTTGAGCTGTCATAGGTATAGCCTACCCGATTTCCTCATCCTTTCAAGCCCATTTCCCAACCCAGCCTCCGCCTCATGAAACGTCGCTCCTTCCTTGGTGTCACCAGTTGTGCGGGCGTGAGCTCGATTCCGCTGCTCAATACGTTGATCAATCTCCGGCTGGCCAGCTCCATCGCCAATGCCGCGCCGCCCGTTGCCGGGGAGTATCGGGCGATCGTCTGTCTTTTCCTGAGTGGGGGAAACGACAGCTACAACATGCTCGCTCCTTACAGCGGCGCTTCTTCTACCCACGCCGATTCATTTCTCGAATATCAGAACAGCCGGGGAAACCTCGCGCTGGGCAAGGCGCAGCTGCATGAGATCCATCCGCTCAACACCGGCAGCCGGACCTTCGGCGTGCATCCGTCGATGCCGAATCTAGCAGCCCGCTTCGAGGCGGGGGACGCCGCGTTCGTGGCGAATGTCGGGACGCTCATCGAGCCGGTGCAGAACCGGGCGCAGGTCATCGCCGCGTCGAAGCGACTTCCGTTAGGTCTCTACTCGCACTCCGACCAGATCGAGCAATGGCAGACCAGCGTGCCCCACAGCCGGTCGGGCATCGGCTGGGCTGGAAAAATGATGGATCTCATCAAGGACATCAATCCAAGCCAAGCCGTGTCGATGAACATCTCGATGGATGGCAGCAATGTGTTCCAAAGCGGAGTCAGCGGCGCCGAGTATGCGGTGAATCCCGGCAACTCGAACGCTCCGGAAGGTGGGGCGGTGCCACTCACTGGCTACGATGCCGGTTACCTGCCGAATGACAATTTCAGCAATGCCGCGAGCTCGGCCGTCGATGGATTGCTCGCCCGCAACTACAGCAACCTGCTCCAAGAAACCTATCAGCAAAAGCGCCGCACCGCGCAGGATGCCTACGCGCTCTATCATAGCGCCACCTCCGGAACCCTGCCGGGCAACATCACATTTCCTAACACTTCGCTCGGCCGTCAGCTCCGTCAGGTCTGCAAGGCGCTGATGGGCAGGGCCGCATTGGGTGCCGTGCGCCAGACATTTTTTGTGAACCGGGGTGGTTGGGATCATCACAGCGAAACGCTCGCGCTCCAACTGGACATGCTGAAGGAAGTCGATGACGCTCTCAGTGCGTTCTGGGCCCAATTGGTGGCGCTCGGCGTGGAGAACCAAGTGACTCTATTTTCCGGTTCCGATTTCGGCCGTACCCTCACCAGCAATGATCGCGGCTCGGACCATGCCTGGGGTGGCAATCACTTCGTCATGGGCGGCAGTGTGGTCGGGAAAAAAATCTACGGCCAATACCCGAGCCTCGCCCTCAACCCGGATACCGGGGCCGAGATCAACCCACTGGACACGGGCCGCGGCCGACTCATCCCGACAACGAGTTGCGATCAGTATTTCGCTGAACTCGCGCTGTGGCTCGGCGTGCCGCAATCCAGCCTGCCGCTGATCCTGCCGAACATCGGGAACTTCTTTGCGTCTAACAGTGGTGCGCCGCCGCTGGGATTCCTGGGTTGAGGATCAGGAGTTGGAGAAATCCTTGTTGGCCGAAATCCCTCGTAAATGAGTGTTCCTGCAAATTCACGTTTGCGCGGGAGCGGTGTTCGTTGACCCTGCCGCTGCAATGCTGAAGCCGAAATGGAAACACGATGCACTGAAAAGTCGGGCTGCGTTTCGTGACGCGCTAGCGGTTTGGTTTTCCACCCAAGGCAAGGACTATCCGTGGCGGCGGACCCGGGAACCCTATTCGATTTTGATCTCCGAAGTCATGCTCCAACAGACCCAGATTGCGACGGTGCTTGGCAGGGGATTTTATATGCGCTTTCTGGAGACCTTTCCGGATTTGGAATCCCTGGCAAAGGCGGAAGACGATTCCCTGCTGAAAGCCTGGGAAGGACTGGGCTACTATCGACGTGTTAGAATGCTGCGTGAAACGGCGCGGGCAGTCATCGCGGAGCATGGTGGAAGGTTTCCAACAAAACTGGAGGCGCTGATGAAACTGCCAGGAGTGGGCCGCTACACGGCAGGCGCGCTGCGGGCCTTTGCCTTCGATCTACCGGCGGCGGTGGTGGATGGCAACGTCGCGCGGGTGCTTTCGCGGTTGATGGATTTTTCCGATCCGGTGGACGATACGGCCGGCATGAAGCGGATGTGGGAATGGGCGGAGGCCTTGGC
>JBBQDJ010000280.1:0-5655 GCA_038319595.1 Verrucomicrobiales bacterium | reverse complement strand
GGCATCGAACTTGGCGGAACAAAAACCGTGGTCGGCATTGGCACGGTGGATGGACACATCCTCGATGAATGCCGTTTTCCCACCACCACACCGGATGAAACGCTGGGGTTGGCCTTGGATTGGTTAGGCGGTCGTGGACTCCCGGCAAAAATCGGCATCGCCGCATTCGGCCCCGTCGGAATTGTCCCCGGACGGGAAAACTATGGCCGGATTCTCGCCACTCCCAAACCCGGTTGGGAGGGATTTTCGATCCTCGAAAAGATCTCACATGCTTATCCGGATGCTAAATGCGTCATCGACACAGACGTGAACGCCGCCGCTCTCGCAGAATCCAGAATCGGCGCGGCAAAAGGCCTGGAAGATGTCGCCTACATCACGATCGGCACCGGCATCGGGGCGGGTATTCTATCAGGAGGCCGGTTGGTGCATGGTGCCTTGCACCCGGAATTCGGCCATCTCAAGGTGCCAAGAATGCCGGGGGATGATTACGCAGGTGTCTGTCCGTTCCATCATGACTGTCTTGAAGGTCTCGCGAGTGGACCTGCGATCCACGCACGTTGGAACAAAGCCCCCCACGAGCTTCCCGGCGATCATCCTGCGTGGGAAACGCAAGCATGGTACATCGCTCATGGGATTCTCTCGCTGTTAGCCATCGTCTCGCCAGCGCGCGTCATCGTCGGCGGCGGAGTATCTCAGGTCGAGGGGCTGCACGCACGGATCAACGCAACGCTGCAAGAAATCGCCGGCGGCTACTTCCCGCCCGCGGCGGTTACTGACTACGTCGTCGCTCCCGCTCTGGGTCAAGAAGCCGGCCTATGCGGCGCGCTATTGTTAGCAGTTTCATAATAACATGACCGGACAGCTTTTCAAATGTTGTCACTCATTCATCATCTGCGTTCATCTGCGGTTCCGTTTTCTAGTCTAGATTCACCGGCTTTTCATTCGCAGGCAGCGGACTCCCAATGGAAGAGCTCGTGCTACCGCTCCGCCGGTTTCTCGATGCTCTTGAAGAGACGGAACAGATCGCTGTCCGAGGTGAGGATGACGGTGCTGTCCTTGCCGAGCGTTTTCTGATAGACCTCAAGCGTCTTTGTGAATTGATAGAAATCTGCAGCCGTGGGACTGGAGCTGTAGGCGGTGGCATAGATGCCGGTGGCCTCGGCATCAGCCTTGCCTTTGATCTCCTGTTCCGTGCGGTAAGCGCCGGACTCGATGGAGAGCAGATCGCGCTCCTTACGACCGATGATTTTCGCGGCCTCACCCGCGCCTTCGGAGCGGAAGCGGTCAGCGATCTGCTGGCGCTCGGAACTCATGCGGGCGTAGATTTTCTCAATGACGCCGGATTTGTAGTTGATGCGCTTGAAACGGACGTCGATCAGCTCGATGCCCCAGGCTTCGACTTTGGGCTGGGCTTTTTTGAGGATCTGGTCGTTGAGAACACTGCGGCCGAAGCGGATGGATGGCAGCAGCCCAAGACTGGAGTTCTCGATCACAAGGGACTCGTCACGCTCCGGTTTGCGGTCTTTTTCACTGCGGATCACCTCGATGAGATCATGTGAGGCGATGACGTCGAGGGTGGCGCTGCCAATGATGTCGTCCAGCCGCGAGAGGGCGCTGCGCTCGTCACGGAGTTTCTCGAAGAAGATCTTGGGATTGGAAATGCGCCAGCGGGCGAAGTTGTCCACGCTAATATAGAGCTTGTCGCGGGTGGGCATGTCAGTGGCAGGTCCGTCCCATTCGAGGAGGCGTTTTTCGAGGCGGTTCACCTGCTGGATGAAGGGCTTTTTAAAATGCAGACCCGCTTCGTTCTTTGCAGGGTCTGCGTTGATCGGGTCGCCCACGGGTTTTCCAAACTCGGTGATGAAGACCTGCTCGGTTTGGCTAACTGTGTAGGCGCTGCTGGCGATGATGAGGAAGACGGCGGCAAGCGAAAAAATGATAATCGGTGTTTTCATGGAAATATTTGTTAGGAATCACTTGTTGAGATTCATGAGAGGAAGGAACTGTTTGGCGTCCTCATCGAGAATGATCTTGGGGCCAAGCTTGGGCAGCACCTCACCCATCGTTTCCAAATAGAGACGCTGTTTGGTGATGGCCGGGGCCTTGTCGTATTGGGCGAGCAGTTCCTTGAAGCGGACGACGTCGCCCTGTGCCTGATTGACGCGCTGCACCGCAAATCCTTCCGCTCCGGAAATCCGTTGTTCGGCGAGCCCTTTTGCCTTCGGGATGACGCGGTTGTATTCGCCATTGGCCTCGTTGATCATCGTAGAGCGATCCTGCTGGGCGCGGTTCACTTCATCGAACGAACTTTGCACCCGACCGGGCGGGTGCACATTCTTGAGCTGAACCTGCTCGGCGGAAATGCCCATGGCGAGATGCTCAAGGATCACCTTGAGACGCATCAGAGCCTCCACTTCGATCTCATTGCGGCCAATGGTCAGCACCTCGTCCACGGTGCGGTCACCGATGACCTCGCACATCACGCTTTCGGTGATGTCACGCAGCGTGAAGCCAGGATTGCGGACACGAAAGAGATATTGTTCGGGGTCCGTGATGCTGTATTGAATGATCCACTCGACGTTGGCGGCATTGAGATCTCCGGTGACCATGTCGCGTTCCTTGTCCGGTTCCTCTCCCACTTGATCGGGATTGGTGCCGTCGGAAGTGCCGAAGCCGAACTCAAGTTTGAGCTGGCGGCGGACCGGCACGATGGTGGAAGTGTCGATGCCGTAGGGCAGCTTGAAATGCAGTCCGGGCGGTGCGATTTGGGTAAATTTCCCGAATCTCTGGACGACTGCGACCGCTTCGGGACTCACCGTGTAGAACGAGGTGAACACGCCGAACAAAATGAAAATTGCCAACGGCACGGCAATGAACAAGCCTGGAGACAAGTTGAACTTCGGACGGATGAACGTAATGGTATTGCCTACTGGAGGTGGTTTCATAAGGGGGTCAATGGCGGGTGATCGATCTTAATCCGACTGGATTGGATTCCATCGTAGGCTGCATTCCGATTTTTGGAACGTGGAAAATCCAAGAGAAATCCCAATGGCTGGATGGCAGAATGAATTCTACTTCGTTTGGCACGCAACCCCTTGGCATGGCAAGTGTGCTAGACCAAAACGCACCCTCCTGTGCAGCTGGGTGAATTGGCGACGTGCACAGCGGAAGGTGGCGATTGACGAATTGAATTGCGGGTGAATGGTAGAAAGTAATCCGGGATTTCCGGACGGACTCCCCATTTCATGAACGACACGGATCAAATCAGCGCAACCGACGAGTGGGTGCAGGTAGGACATTTTTCATCGCTGGAGCAGGCGTATGACCACGGATTGGTGATTCTAGCAATGGGCGAGGCCTGCCGAGTCGAGGAAGCGGCGGTGCCGGGAGAGTTCGAATTGCAGGCGGAGGTGATGCCGGCAGAGAAAATTTCAGCGGAGCTTGACGCCTATAGCCAGGAGATCGCGGTGCCGGTGCGACCACCGGTGGTGGCCCGGGAATGGGCGCGACATCCAGCGGGTTGGTCGTTTGTCGGCGTGTGGATTCTCGTGTTGATGGCGGTATTTTACAGGCAAGGCGCGGATGCGACGCTGGTCGAGCGGGCGGCCTCATCGAGCATGGGGATCTTCGGTCGGGGGGAATGGTGGCGGCCGTTCACCGCCCTTTTCCTGCATGCGGACGTGCCTCATCTAGTCGGAAATCTGGTGGGTGGAACCATCTTCGCGACACTCGTCTCCAAATCCGTGGGTCCGTTGCGGGCTTGGGCGATGATCCTGATTTGCGGCACCCTTGGAAATCTCCTTACCGCACGGATGAACTATCCAGCCGAATTTCTATCAATCGGCGCATCGACTGCCGTCTTCGCGGCTCTTGGAATTCTATCTGGACTGGGGATTTCAGAAACGATGCGCGAGCGCGCCCGGTTGCCGTGGGCGAGGATTACCGCACCGATTCTCGCGGGTGTCGTCCTGCTAAGCTGGCTGGGCAGCGGAAATGGAACCAACACCGACGTGATGGGCCATGTGTTTGGGTTCGGCTCCGGACTGGTGGCCGGAGTGGCGACGGGTGTTTTCGAGGAAAAACACCACTCGGCGAATGCATGAGCGGACCGGCGAGAGACGGAGGACTCTACTAGGAACGCTTCTCCAACAACTGCGCCGCGATACTGATGGCAATTTCGGCGGGATCGTTGCCGCCGATCGGCAAGCCCACCGGACAGATAATTTTTTCTAGCAGCGCTTCATCGATTCCATCCTCGCGAAGTTCCCGCATCAATACCGACCGCTTGGAGGCGCTACCGATGACTCCAAGAAACGGGATCTCAGGGAACCGCCGTAACACTTCACGCAACACCGGACGATCACTCGAATGCCCTTGGGTGATCGATAGGACAAATGAATCCGGGTTGAGAACTTCCACGCCATCTTCAAACGAGCTAACCGCATGAATGCCGACATTCCGCCAGTTTAAAAACCGACCTAACCAATCTGCCCGGGTGTCAAACACATCGACCCGGCAGGCCAGGGTGGCGAGCACCGGAACCAGCGCCTGAGAAACATGACCCGCACCAAAAATCGCGATGTGCCACGGTTCACTCGCCGCGATTCGCTCGAACAGAAAAGACATTTCCCCACCGCAGGTCATTCCGACATCGCGCTGGAGATTCCACGTCACCTGAAGGCATCGCTCGCTGGTGCCAAGCAGCTCCACGGCACGCTCAACCGCCTTCGCTTCGACTCTTCCGCCGCCAAGATTTCCTGAGACCATGCCACCCACCGTGACTACCGCTTTTGCGCCGGTCTGTCCCGGCACACTACCCCTCACGGCAGTGATGGTGACGACCACGGCGTCGATTCCTTGGCGGCGCAACGCGGTGATTTGTTCCCATGCATCCATTGGCATCCTTGAAATTTGTGCTGAAACCGTCCTGACTCCAGCGAAATGATGTCACTCGCCCAGATGAATGCCATGTCCGATGAGGAGTTCGTAGCCACCCTTGGCGGGATTTACGAGCATTCTGATTGGGTTCCTCGGCGAATCACTACGCACCGTCCGTTCGTGGATCCGGAACTTCTCAGACAAACGATGAGCGACGCAGTGGACCAAGCGACCGATGAGGAAAAGCTCACCCTCATCCGCGCCCATCCAGATCTGGCTGGCAAACTCGCACGCGCAGGTGCCCTAACCGAAGAATCAACCCGCGAACAGGCGGGTCTCGGCCTCGACCGACTCAGCGACTCGGAATACGGCGATTTTTCAGCGAAAAACGCCAGCTACTGCGAAAAATTCGGATTCCCTTTCATCATCTGCGCCCGCCTAACCACCAAGCAGGGGGTGCTCGATGCATTTGAGAAACGGCTGGAAAACTCGCGCGAAGTGGAGATCTCCGAAGCACTGTTTCAAATTCATCAGATCGCGCGGTTACGGTTAGAGGATGCGGTTGGCTCAGACGGAAGCCTGACTTGACGGATCAACTCCGGCAAGTCAGCCCTTATCATCTTCCATGATTTTCAAGCATGCGCCCGCCAACTGCGGCTCACGCATGCCTCTTCCAGCCGCTTCAGGAAAACCAAGAAGTCATCGTCACTTTCAAACACCACCTTCCCGCCATGACATGGGAAACCGCTCCCGAATACTGGAATCGCAGCTCGCTCA
>JBBQDJ010000279.1:0-5656 GCA_038319595.1 Verrucomicrobiales bacterium | reverse complement strand
GAGTTGCGGAAATCGGCCAGTGTTTCTTCGACAAAGCGTTTTTGCACCGGACCCAGCTTGGTGATTTCCGGACTCTCACCCACTGCCTTGATTACGGCCCATAAACGATCGTTGAGCGCCAGCGACGAGTAGAAATCCGTGACGTCGGGAAGCATCTTGCCCATCGCCTCGCGCTGGGCGGGATTGTCGCTGACGGAGTCAAGGTGGTTGAGTCGGCCCCAGCCGTCGTTGAGCGCTTCACTGGCATTTTCATAGGCGAGGAAGGTGGATTCGAAGGTCGCAATCGCGGGATCCTGCGAACAAATCACCTCGATGTTTTGCTTCGCGAGTTCGAGTGCCTGACGGATGTCCGGCTCAACGGCTTCAGGAACCAGCGTGGACCAGCGGATGTGGAAATCAGGAGCGAGGAATGGGTGCATGGGGAAGATGAGGGATTAGTTCGGAGGTTTCAGTTTTCAGAAAAATCGTTCGCGGCCCAGCTTCGATGATGATGGTCGCTTGTCCAACCTTTGGTGGGGATTCATTTTAGAAATCGCATTCATTTTATCCGAGCCGATCGAAATTTTCCTCAGCAAACGTGCTTCGCTTTCACTGCACGGAGAAGAAGCGACCGGAGATCCCTTCCCCTTAGGTAGCCTTCGGCTCTTCTGCGGAGAAATCGGGTGCGGGTGGCTCGGGCGGCGCGATGAAACTGGCCAGCGGTCGCACCAGATTCGTCGGCAGCGGGAAGACGCGATCGTAGATGCCGGGCGCGATTTCGGTGGATTGGGAGTAAGCGTCGCGAACCATTTCCATCTTCGCGTCGAGGTTGTCGATGTGGTGGAGTGCGAAGGCCTCGGGGGTGCGCGGGAGGACTGGGGATCCAAATTCGTATTGGCCGTGATGGCTGCCGATGAGGTGGAGCAGGTGCAGGCGCGTCATTTCGGTGGACGGCTTGAGGCCTTTCCATTCCTCCGCGTCAACGTTGTCGAGCAGGTCGTTCCAGAGTTTGTTCACCAGCTCGATGCCGAGTGGGATGTGACCTAACATTTCGCCGTGGATGCTGTGGATTTGGGCGAAGCCGTCTTCCGGATAGGAATTTTCCCAGAGTTTCCCGCAATCGTGGAAGAGAACGCCGGCGAGGAGCAGGTCGCGGTTGAGTTCCGGATAGACCGGGCACAGCGCATCGGCGGAGCGCATCATCTGGGCGACGTGTTCGACGAGGCCGCCGCGGCGGGCGTGGTGGTTTTTCTTCGCTGCAGCGGTGCGGCGGAAACGGTCACCTAACTGGGTGAGGAAATGGCCGCAAAGATCGTGCAGGCGTGGATCTTCGATGGAGTCACAAAGCCGCCGAATTTCCGCAAAGTCACGGTCCTGTTTTTCGCGGGTCTCGGGATCGCCTGCTAGGAAATCGGCGATGGCGGCATCTTCGAGATTGCACCACCAAAGCTTGTTCGGATTGACGCCGTATTGGTTCTGCGTCCACTCGCCCTCGAGGCGGACGATCTGGCCTTCCGTCATTTCCTCTGCGGCGCCATACATCGGCGCGTCCGACCAGATTTTCAGGGAGAAATTTCCGGTGGAGTCGGCGAACACCATTTCGAAATACGGTTTCCCGCCCTTGGTCGTGCGCACCGCCCGCGACTGGAGCTGGGCGTGGATCGCGGCGTGGATGGGGATTTCTCCGGCTTGTTCCTTGACGGCGGCAATGGTGATCGGGCTCACGTGCGTCAGCATGGCAGCTCAGGTCGCCGTGTCACGTTCATCATGAATTCGTCAGTGCCGGCAGTGTGACGCGGAAGGTCGCGCCCTCGCCGGGGGCGCTCGCGACTTCGACGCTACCCTGATGGTTTTCCACCACCGCCCGGACGATGGCGAGGCCGAGACCCGAGTGCCCGCTGGCGGGGCCGCGCGCGGGATCGACCCGATAGAAACGGTCGAAGAGGCGCGGCAAATGTTCGGCGGAAATTCCCGGACCGTGGTCCGCCACTTCCAAATACGCCTGGCCGTTTTTTGAAAAAACCCTCACCGCCACTTCACCGCCATCCGGCTGATGGCTGATGGCGTTGGAGATGAGATTGCCGGCGACGATGGACAGCGCGTTTGTGTCGCCAGAACAAGGAGCGGCTTGCAGGTCCGGTTTTACGATGATCCCGTGGCGGTCCGCGAGTGGCTGGAGGAGCCGGATGGAGTCGGCGGCGACATCTGCCAGATCGACAGGTTCCCGCCGCGGCTCTGGGCTGCTGTCCTGGCGGGCGAGCAAGAGAAGTGACTCGACCAGCGTGCGCATGCGGGTGGCTGCATGACCGCAGTTAGAAATGATTTCCTGATATTCCTGCGCCGACCGCTCGCGCTTCAAACCACGCGAGGTTTCTGATAGAATGACGGTCAGCGGGGTGCGGAGTTCGTGTGAGGCATCCGCCGTGAACTCGCGCTGGCGTTCGATGCCTGCGGCGAGGCGGTCGAAGGTTTCGTTGAGGACTTGGCTCAGACGGGTCAGCTCGTTGTCGGTGCCCGCGATGTCGATGCGTTCGGACAATTTTCCGCCAGCGATGCGGGACGCTGTTTTACTAATCGCGTTGATAGGTTGGATCGCCCTGCCTGCGAGCCACCAGCCGCCGAGTAGCCCTAACAACCAAAGCAGCGATCCGCTACCGGCGATCTGCCAGCCAAGCCGATGCAGCGCGGCGCGATCCGAGGAAATGTCCCTTCCGACCAGACTGCGGAACCCGCGGGGCCCACCTTGGACGAGCTCCCGGCTGGTGCCGCGCATGCGGGCTTTGGGATCGGGGTCCGGAGGCGGTAACTTCGGGCAACCCAGACTTTCCGGTGCGTTGGCAGAGCGGAAAAGCGTTTGGCCGCTGCCATCCCAGAAACTGATGTAGATGCTGTCTTTCGCTTGTGGATCGAAGAGGTCGCGCATTTCTAGCGGAAATTCGGTAGCGTCGTTGAGGCTTTGAAAACGCTGGCGGATTTCGTCCGTGGTCGGTGGGATGCCCGGCTTGTTTTTGCGCGCCAGCACATCCCAGAAACTCCGCATGAACGCCCGTTCGAAGGATTCCAACTCGCGGTCGATCCGCTCGCGCCGGTCCTCCGCCGCCAACCGGTAGGCCAGCACGCAGAGCGCGGCGATGACGCCCATCAGGATGAGCGCGTGCCAGAGCTGGAGCCGCCAGCGCACCGAATGGAAAAGGGGGTTCATTCGATGCAGTAGCCGTGGCCACGGCGGGTGGTGATGAAATCGGCACCGAGTTTTTTGCGGATGTTGGAAACGTGGACGTCCAGCAGGTTGGACAGAGTGTCGTCGTGCTCGTCGAACAGGTGTTCGTAGAGTTCGCTGCGGCTGACCACCTGACCGCGGTGGAGCCCGAGGTATTCGACCAGCGCATACTCGCGGGCGGTTAGAGAGATTTCCTGGTCGAGTTGGCTGACGGTGCGTGCCGAGGTGTCGATGATGATGTCTCCCACTTCAATGCGGTTGGAGGCTTGGCCGGAGCTGCGGCGGATCAACGCGCGGATCCGGGCCAGCAGCTCGTCGCTGTCGAAAGGCTTGGTTAGATAGTCATCGGCACCGGCGTCTAGGCCGCGGATTCGGTCCGGGACGGCGTCGCGGGCCGTAAGCATGAGCACGGGGGTTTTCTTGATAGGCCGCAGGCGGCGCAGCACTTCCCAGCCGTCGAAGACCGGCAACATGCCGTCGAGGACGATGCAGTCGTAGTCGGCTTGGCTTGCCTTGAGCAGTCCGGCCTCGCCATCGCCCGCCGTATCGACCGCGTAGTTCTCCTCGCGCAGGCTCGCCGCGAGGCTGCGGAGCAGGAGTTGGTCATCCTCGATGAGAAGCAAGCGCATGGGGAAGAGGTTGATAGATGAGAGTTGATGGTCGATAGTTAAGAGGCGAAAATGGAATTTCTTTCGATCAACCATCAACTCTCATCTATCCACCTATTCATGCCGCAGGGCGTCGATGGGATCAAGCGAGGCGGCGCGGCGGGCGGGCATGAAGCCGAAGATGATGCCGATGGCGGCGGAGAAGATGAAGGCGATGATGTTGATTTTCGGATCGAACAGGAAAGGCGCGCCGACGACCTTGGCGAGGGAGACACATAGGCCGTAAGCCAGAAGGATCCCGGCCACGCCGCCGACACAGGAGAGGGTGACTGCCTCGACGAGAAACTGGAGGAGCACCTCCCTCGCTCGCGCGCCGATGGCGAGGCGAATACCGATTTCCCGTGTGCGTTCGGTCACGGAAACGAGCATGATGTTCATGATGCCGATGCCGCCAACGAGCAGGCTCACGCCGGCCACCGCACCTAACAGGGATGTCATCACTTGGGTGCTGGAGCTGATGACGTCCGCCAGTTGCCGAGAGTCGTAAACATTAAAGTTGTCTTCCTCATTCGCACCGATGCTGCGCCGTTCACGCATCAGTGCGCTGACATCGGCCACGATGTTCGCGCCGGGATAGTTCTCCGTGGCGGAAATCATCATCTGGCTGATGTTGTTGCCGTTGCCCCGGCCCTTGAGACGCCGCAGGACAGTGGTGTAGGGCGTGATGATATTGTCATCCAGGTCATCAGAGAAACCGCCTTGGCCCTTCACGCCGGTGACGCCGAGGACTTCGAGCGTCATGGACTTCATCCGGATTTTCAGTCCGACGGGATCCACGTCCGCACCAAAGAGTTCCTTGCGGATGGTCTCGCCGATGACGCAGACCGGAGCTGCCTCCTCCACCTCGGCATCGGTAAAAATACGACCGGTGGCGATGGTCCAGTTGGCGATGGCGAAGTAGTTGGAGGTCGTTCCCTGGATGTCGGTATTCCGATCATTTTCCTGATAGACCGCTTTTTCCTCAGCTTGGACGAGAGGTGCGAGCGAGGCGATACCGGGAACCTGGTCGCGGACGGCATTGACGTCCTTCATGTTGAATTGCGGTGCTCCCCAACTGCCCCAGCCCTGGCCGGGGCGGAGGATAAGAAGATTACTGCCCATCTTGGAGATCTGGCCCTTTACCGCCTCGGTGGCACCGCGGCCGAGGGTGACCATGGTGATCACGGCGGCCACGCCGATGACGATGCCGACGACAGTTAGAAACGATCGCGTCAGGTTCCTGCGGATCTCGCGCAGGGCGATGAGGAAGGCGTTGAGGATCATGGAGCCAGATGGGAGGTGGATTGCGGCTTTTCGTTGGCCGAGTCATCGGAAATGAGGCCGTCGCGGACGTGGATGATCCGCTGGGCATAGGTGGCGACCTCGTCCTCGTGGGTTACCATGATGATGGAGATTCCGAGTTGGGTATTGAGACTGCGGAGCAGCTCCATGGTCTCCTTGGTGGTTTTGGAATCGAGGTTGCCGGTGGGCTCGTCAGCGAACAACGTGTCGGGATGGGTGACGATGGCGCGGGCAATGGCGACGCGCTGCTGCTGGCCGCCGGAAAGTTCGGCAGGGGTGTTGCGTTCCTTGTCCGGCAGGCCGACGCTGGCGAGTGCCGCACGGGCCATTTCGTGGCGTTTCTTGCGGGAGTAGCCCCGATAGAGAAGCGGCAGTTCGACATTTTCCAACGCGGAGGTCCGGGCTAGCAGATTGAATCCTTGGAAAATGAAACCCAGCGCGTGGCGGCGGATGAGCGAGCGTTGATCCTTGTTGAGTGTCTCCACCTCGATGCCCTTGAAGCGGTAGG
>JBBQDJ010000278.1:0-5685 GCA_038319595.1 Verrucomicrobiales bacterium | reverse complement strand
TGTTTCGGTGCCTCGTATTCCTTTACATGGAAACGACCGGTGCGACCGGTGATTTTCCAATCGATGAATTTGACTGGATCTCCGCTCTGATAGAGACGCGATTGCACATATTCGATGCCCGCACCAAGGAACGGCGAACTTTCCTGACCGTAGGCCAAAGCGTCCGCCAGCCGGCATATGGCGATCTCGAACTGCCGCGCGTCGAGCGGATCGTGAGAGAGTTTCCCGGTGCTGCTCATCCGGGGATCAGCCGAGTTGATGGAGCAGTTCCTCCAGCACTTGCTTGGGCCTACGGCCTTCTGCGAGAGCCTCGTAACTGAGACGAATCCGGTGCAGCACCACATCCTCTGCCAGTTCGAACAAATCCTCTGGCACGACGTAATCGCGCTGCATCACGAACGCCCGGGCGCGGGCAGCTTGGACGATGGAAAGCCCGGCACGGGGTGAGCAGCCAAGCTCGATCGCCGGATGGTTGCGGGTCAGGCGGATGAACTCCACGCAATGTTTCATGAACACCTCGCTGACATGGACGGACTGCACCAACTCCATCGCGGCGACGAGTTCCTCAAGGCGGCACACCGGCTCGCCACCGATCATGTCGAAAGCGGTCTTGGGCATCGCGCCACCCTCCACCCGCTTAAGCCCCATTTTCAATTGGCGGCGGAGGACTTCCTCCTCTTGCTCGGCGGACGGATAGTCAAGGCGGTGGCAAAGCATGAAACGGTCGAGCTGTGCTTCCGGTAGCTCGAAGGTGCCGGCCTGCTCGATCGGGTTCTGCGTGGCGATGACGAGGAACGGCATCGGCAGCGGATAAGTGGCATTTCCGATGGTGACCTTACGCTCCTGCATCGCTTCCAGCAGGGCGCATTGGACCTTGGGGGCCGCGCGGTTGATTTCGTCCGCGAGCAGCAGATTGGTGAAAACCGGCCCTTGGTGGGTGCGGAATTTCCCTGTCGCTTGGTCGAGCAATTCCGAACCAATGATGTCCGAAGGCAACATGTCGATGGTGAACTGCACCCGGCTGAACTGCAAGTCCACCGCCTTCGCCACTGCGTTGACCATCAGGGTTTTTGCCGTGCCGGGCACGCCTAACAAGAGCAGATGGCCACCGGTCAGCAGCGCGATCATCATGCGCTCGACGACGACGTCCTGGCCGACGACAACCTCCCCGACGCGATCGCGCACGGCTTGGACGAAATGTGTTCTAGTATCAGTCATGAGTGTGGAAATATCGGGATGCGATTCAGCGAAAATAAGGGAATTCTCTCAACGGGGCGGCCTTGTGATATCGGACCGGCAGCCTCATTGATAGGTTTTCAACGCAGCCTTGGCGGCCGCTTCCTCTTGCTTCGAGGCAAGCCCAACCGCTTGCGTCTGGAGCTCTACCGCGCCGGCTTTGTCGCCCTTGAGAAAGGCGATTCTTGCCAGCACTCCGAGCGCTGTGGATTGGCCATTCCCAGCAACCTTGCTGATGGGAGCGGCGATTTTCCCCGCGGCATCCATCAACGCGGGAGAAGCGTCCGATGGTGATACCAGGCTGGCGGCCACCATTCCGAGCACCACAGGTTGTTTCGCGAAATCATCGCAGAGCATTGCGGAAAGCTGCACCGCGTCGTCCGCTTGCTTCTTGGCGACCAAAAGTTGCAGTTCGAGGAGCCCGCCGATGTAGGTGAAGTTGGCCGTCAGCGCGGGTTGGAGTTCGGCGATGGTTGCCTCCGCTTCGTCCAATTTGCCGGCTTGAATTTCCGCGCTCGCACGAGCGGCGAGCTCGGTCGCCTTGGCGCTGGGAGCAGTGGCGGCGGCAGGCGCTGCGGATTCAGACGGCTTGGTGGATGGCTCGGCAAGCAGGGATTCCAGCAGGGTTTCCTTGAGCGACATCGGATGCCCGATGTAGGCGATTTTTCCCTGTTTGTTGACGACAAACGCACACGGGATGCCGTTTTGTCCGGCAGCCGTGAGCCAATTCTTGGCCATGAAACCACCATCCGTCTTGTCATCAACCGTCACGCGGTAGGTCATTTTCGCTCCCATGCCCTTCACGAACTTCGTGACCGTCGCAGAGTCCTCGCCCAGATTCTGGCCGATGACGTCGAGGCCCTTCTCCTTCAAGCTTTTGTAAGTTTCGTTCAAATGCGGAATCGCTTGGACACAAGGACCGCACCAGGTGGCCCAGAACTCCACGATGTAAACCTTGTCTCCTTCGAACCCCGTTAACGGGTCTCCCTGCGCCCAGCTGCTGACCTTGATCTTGGGGGCCGGGTCGCCCACACTGAGTTTCCCCATAGCTGGCTGGATGGCGATCAGGCAGGCGGCGATGACCACCAGCGGAAAATGAAACGTGCGCATGAAACCGGTACGTATCGAATGGAAACATATTTACGAGAAATATTTTGGATCTGGATAGTTCCGTCGTTCCAACAAGAGCCATTCCAACTCATGATTCACTCTTTGATCGATCGAATGAACCGCATTCTACGCTTCAACCGCAAATGGAGTTCCTCTCCCCTTTCGACGACCATTTCAGCCAAGCGCGGCAATGATCGACTCGATCTGTTTCCGATGCAGCCGCAGGTGGAACGCGGCCATCGCGTGCCAACCCGCAGCATCGAGCGGGCCAAACCATGGATGCGCGTAGCGCTTATTTGTCCGAAGATCACGGACCGTGGCCACAGTTTGAAGGAGCGCTTCAGCACCGGCGGTGAAGCCGGACACGACCTGCTCGTCGATGCCTGAAGTGGGCTTCACGGCCGCCGTGCTCGCTGTCCCTGAGAGAGCCTTTCCGGCGGCGAGAGAGTTGATGATGTCGGCCACCGCCGCATTCACGATCCGCAGATGTTCGAGAGTCATGTAAACCGACCATTGGCGACTGCTATCCTCCATCCCCCGCAGGCGCTTGATCAGAACCGGTCGTGCCGCATCCAATGGCACTAGCATCGCCGCCAATTTCAAAATCCGATCACGCTCCTCGATGAAAAGGGCGGTGACTTTCTCTCGCGTGTTCTTCCTGCAGAATTGACCGAACAACATTCGGGCGACCATGAGTTCAAGCCACGGGAGGCCCGCACCGGGAGCGGCCAAATTCGCAGGTGATGAGGAATTCATACTTTCAAAATGCAAGCAATTTACTTGCTCCTTGCAAGTGAAATTTTTCGGGCGGATGATCTTGCATGGCTGAGAGAAAAACCGCACCGTTCCGCCGATCCCCGTGCCCACTGGCTTGTGGACTCGATCTCTTTGGCGACCGCTGGACCTTGCTTGTCATCCGCGATCTGCTGTTTGGTGCGGAACGATTCAAGGATTTCACCGCCTCACCGGAGGGTATCCCGACCAACATTCTCGCCGACCGCCTCAACCGCTTGCGGGTGAGCGGCATGATCGACCAAGTGCCCGCCGCAGATGGAACCCGCCATCCCGCCTACCAACTGACCACCAAAGGACTCGCCTTGCGTCCGGTCCTTGAAGCGATGCGCGACTGGGGGCTGAAATGGGAAAAGGGCACGAAGGCGATGCGGAAGCCGGCCTAACGATCCCGATCGCTCATCCCGACAATCAGGCGATTCGCACGATCCAGCGAGCATATTGCAGAATGCCCGCGGTTCGGTGCATCGCAACTGCGGTGATTTCCTCAAGGCACAAGTTCTGCTAGGTAGAATAGCGATGAAAACAATCCAGTTACTTGCCATCCTCAGCGCTCCGTTGATTTTCTCCAACTGCCGCGAGACCAAACAAAAGATCACCGAGGCCAAGGAGAAAGTCGCCACCGCCGGCGATGTGACCTTCGCCCGTTCGACGTTTGAGGCTCTCGCCCGCGGGGAATCATCGGTTGCCACCAAGATCGATTGGCCGGTCTTTACCTCGATCGGTGACAACGTGGGAGCGGCGTATGTGGCCCTCACCACCGGAGCGGAGAAGGAAAAACTCATCAACGCGTTTATTACGCAGTTCGCTTCATCATTCCGTGAAAGTGGCGGAAGCATCGATGGCTTCACTCACTGGCGTGTCACCGCACACGATTCGGCACGCACCGAAGTGGCAGCAGATTCAGCCAGCGGCGTGCTGACGGTCATCGTCGCCGAAAGAGACGGAGCCGAGAAGGTCTCATCAATCAACATCATGAAGTGACCTCTAACGGGCCCACGCCGGGCGCATGGTTTCAAAAGTCATTTCCCTGCTGTCCAACGGATGCCGGAACGAGAGTTTCCACGCATGCAGTTGGAGCGGCGGTGATTCCGGGTCCAGCGTCTGCCGGTCGCCGATTTCGCGGCCCGGCAAATAGGCGGGATCTCCCACGACGGGCCAACCTAACTGCCAGAGATGGAGGCGGATTTGATTGGTTCTGCCGGTTCCAAGTTTCGCCTCTAACAAAGTCGTACCGTCCGCGCAGCGCTCGAGGACTTGAAAATCGGTCCGCGACGCCAAGCCATCGATCTCGTCGATGACGCGGGTTCCCATGACATCGGGCTCGGCGGAAATCGGAGCATCGCAATCGAAGGCATCCTGTTCCGGATGGCCGATTGCTCTCACCAGATAGCGTTTGTCCACGGTGCCCTCCAAGAACTGGCGCTGGAGCAACCGACAGAAATGACGGGTGCGCGCGAAGAGGACGAGTCCGGTCGTGTTCGAGTCCAGCCGGTGAACCGGCCGCGGGTATTTTGGGGCATACGCCTCGTTGAGAATGTGTTGGAGGGTGTTGCGATGGAATCGACCGCTCGCGTGCATTGGCAGCGGTGCTGGCTTATGCACGACGACGATCGCCTCATCCTCATGCAGGATCCTGATGTCCGCCGAAACAGGCGGCTCCACGTCGGGAGGAAAAATCTGGACGATGCGCTCGCCGCCGCGCACCCGGTGGTCCTTGCCGCGAACGGTCCCACCGTAGTTCACGAAACGCCCGGCATCGCATCGCGCTTCCCATTCCTGCGGCAAGACCTGGGGAAAAACGCCAATCAGCATTTCCAATAAAGTCATTCCTTCATAAGCCGCCGGGACGTTCACCGGTCGGCGATTCTCCATCAACACCGATCCCGGCAATGGATTTGTTAGACCAGCGATGGCTTCATGTAGGAAATCGATCCGCGCCGCCATTTTCTCCGGCGCACTTTTGAAACAATGCGGGCAACTCACGCCCTCGACATGACGTGGGTCCTGCTGGTCCGCCGCATCCAGCGGAGTCTGACAAGCGAAGCAAATCGCATAATCCGTTTCCCGCAGGCCAGGGTCCACCCCCACGCGTTGGTCGAAGACGAAACATTCGCCCTCGTAGTGCTCGCCGCCGCATTCCTCGAAGTATTTCAGGATGCCGCCGTCGAGTTGATAGATATTCCGGTAACCTTCCTGCTCCATGAATGGCCCGGCCTTCTCGCAGCGGATGCCACCCGTGCAGAACATGACTACTGGCTGATCCTTGAGCTCTTCCGGCAGCTTCCTAACCGCATCAGGAAACTCGCGGAAAGTGTTGATGTGCGGGATGACCGCCCCTTTGAAAGTGCCAAGCTGCACCTCATAGTCATTGCGGGTATCGAGCAAAGTGATCGGTCGCCCCTCGTCGAGCCAGCGTTTCAGCTCGGTCGCGGCGATCTTGGGCGAGGTGTAGTTGGCCGGGCGGATGCTCTCCATGCCGAAGGAAATGATCTCCTTCTTGATCCGCACCAGCATTCGGTTGAACGGTTGTTTGTCACTGATGCT
>JBBQDJ010000277.1:0-5686 GCA_038319595.1 Verrucomicrobiales bacterium | reverse complement strand
ATGAAGCCCCTTCCAAATCTCGCCTAACGAAACACTGGAGAGAAAACATTCATGAGCATGGATTTCGATCCATGCCAGCACCCTTGGCTCGGGATGCCTGGCTGTGGCCTCACAAACCACATTGGTATCCAACAGGTATTTCATGGACGATCACTCGAAATTGATTTTCCGAGCGATTCGCTTCGGACGTTTGCCAAGCAGCGGGGCCAGATCTTCGGGACACGCCCGCAATGCGGCGGCCAATGATTTCCGGGGCGCGAGACTCCGCTGATACTCCTCGGCGGAAATGACCACCACCGCCGGCTTTCCATGTTTGGTCACGGTCTGCGCCCCCTTTAAGATCGCCGTTTCCACGAGTTCGCTGAAACGGCTCTTCGCTTCCTGCAATTGCCATACGCGGGTTGTCATGGATTCATGTTGCCCCCAAACTCTGACCTGTCTAGTCAGATTGTCTGTCAATGAGGCTCATGCCAAAGCTTGTTGAGAGTGCCCTTGCTTCAACGATGGAGCGCCTCAAGGACCGCCTGTGGGTTGGATTCGGCGACGCGGAGGAGGGCACGGGCGGTGCCTTCAGGGTGGCGGTGGCCTTGTTCCCAGTTTTGGAGGGTGACTGTAGAGTCATGAGTCCTGTAATTCCAGCCATAGCAAGGGGCGGCGATTCGTGGCAGGTTCCTTTCATCGCTACCGCATGATGATCGCCTCAATCCATACTCGTTTGGAAAACCTGTCGTCCCTTGCCTGCAAAACAGTGCTGATAATCATCCCTGTATTGTTCGCGGTCGCGCACATCGCGGCGGATGGCAAGGCGTGGAATTTCGCGACGGGCGAAACTTTCAGTCCAATGTTCAACGTCGTGAGCTCCTATGCGTGGCGAAGTCCGGCGCTGCGGACCGTAAACAAACAGAGAGCCGCGTTAGCTGCCGGAGAAGCGGGGCAGGAACTTCGGGAAAAGATCGTGAATTTCACCAAGGACGAGTGATTTCGCGGCTTCAGCTTGGCAAGTTCAAGGGCAGGCTTGGGGATGGTTGACTTGCCGAACCCAAACTCCCAGTTTGCCTCCATGAATTTTCTCGCAGGGAAATACCTTTGTCTTCTACTCGCCGGATCGTTGGCAACCGCTGCGCTGGGGGCCGAAAGTTGGCCGCAATTCCGTGGCCCGACCGGCCAGGGAATTGCCAGTGGACCCGGCCCGCTCAAATGGAGCGCGGACGCGGGCATCGCCTGGAAAGTGCCACTTCCCGCCCAAGGTTGGTCCTCTCCGGTCATCGCCGCGGGAAAAGTCATCCTAACAGGATCTCGGAAGGATGGCGAAACCACCAAGCTCACCGCCTTTGCGCTCGATGTCACCACCGGCAAAAAACTCTGGGACTTGGATCTTTTCATGCCCTCGGCAGAGGAAACCGCCGCACTCCACGGCAAGAACAGCCTGGCCAGCTCCACGCCAGTCATCGCGGACGGCGTGGTTTACATCCACTTCGGCCATATGGGCACTGCGGCGTTGCGACTCGACGATGGCGGGGTCATTTGGAAAAAGCAGGTTTCCTACAAACCGATGCATGGCAACGGCAGTTCGCCCGTGATCGTCGGTGACCTGCTGGTGGTCAATGCCGATGCCGAAATCGATCCCAGCATCGTCGCCTTTCACCGGAAGGATGGCACCATCGCCTGGCGCACTCCGCGCGAACAGAAGGTCAAAAGCACCTTCTCCTTCAGCACTCCGCTCGTCGTGGAAACGGCGGGCCGCACTGAAATTCTCAGCCCGGGCAGCGGCATGATCGGCGCCTATGCGCCTGACGACGGTCGCTTGCTGTGGAAAGTCACTTACGGCGAGGGCTACTCCGTCATCCCCCGTCCGGTCGTCGCGGATGGCATGGCCTACGTCGCCACCGGCTACAATGTCCCCAAGCTAATCGCGATCCGACTCGGCAACGCGACCGGCGACGTCACGAAAACCCACGTCGCCTGGGAAGTCACCCGGCGGATGCCGAAAACCCCATCGATGATCTCCACCAACGGCCAGATCCTCGTGCTCGACGACACCGGCACCCTCACCAGCCTCGACGCGAAATCCGGCAAACCGGTCTGGGACGAAAAACTCCCCGGGAATTTCTCCGCCTCGCCGATCCTCGCCGGCAAAATCCTTTACGCCGTCACCGAGGATGGAGTCTGCTACGTTCTTGAACTCTCACCCACCGACGCCAAAATTCGATTTGAAATTGACCTGGCCGAGCGCAGCCTCGCCTCACCCGTGTTGCTCGGTGAGGCCCTCTACCTCCGCACCGAGAAACACCTTTGGAAAATCACCGGAGAGTGAAATCAAGAATCTAACACACCATGAAATTCCTCCTGATCCTGATCGCCGCAGCGATGGCCCTCTCCTCTTGCGGGCCCAATTCCTACAGCCGAGGATTCGTCGAAGCAACTGTGGCACTCCCACGCCCGCCCGCCAATGCGGAAGGTCCTTGGTTAGGCACTTGGAAAAGCGCTATCAACGGCCACACCGGACCGCTGTGGTGCATCGTCCAGCCGACACCGGGCCGCCCCGGCAACTACGATTTCCGCTATCGCGCCGGTTGGGGAGTATTGCAGTTTGGCGACTACATTCACACCGCTCCCGCCAAGCTCGCGGCAGATGGGTCGATCGCCCTCACCGGCGAGATGAAACTTCCTGGAAATTTCGGCAACTATCAGGTCGAAGGCCGCCTCACCCACGACGATTTCACTGCGACCTATCAAGGCGCGGGTGACCGTGGCACCATGACCCTGAAGCGACCGGCGCGCTGATCAAGAACCCCGGCTCCCTCAAAGCGCGGGTCCGCCATTACGGAAAGATTCCAATATCGGATGCCTGTATAGGCACTTGTCCGGCGAACAGCTCGATGCTCCAACCACTCTAATCTCATTTCTTTCCCATGCCCGCCCCCAAACTCACTCCCACCCAATGGCTGATCTGCATCATCGCAGCGATGGGTTTCGCCTTCGATATTTACGAGCTGCTGATGCTGCCACTGATCGTCGGACCCGCATTGCAAGAACTCATCGGTGCGGCTCCGGGATCACCGGCATTCAACAGTTGGGTGGGGAAACTGTTTTATATCCCGGCCATCGCGGGGGGGATTTTTGGTTTGTTGGGCGGGTATCTCACGGACCGTCTCGGTCGCAGGCGGGTCCTTACCTGGAGTATTCTACTGTATGCCTTCTCGGCCTTCGCGGCCGGATACTCGACGAGTGTGGAAATGCTGCTGTTCTTCCGCTGCCTTGTTTTCATCGGCGTGTGCGTGGAGTTCGTGGCGGCGGTAGCATGGCTTGCGGAGCTTTTTCCCGATCCGAAACAACGCGAAAAGGTGCTTGGCTACACCCAAGCATTTTCATCCATCGGCGGTCTGCTAGTGGCAGTGGCCTACGGGCTTTGCGTCAAATACTCCGCGAGTTTTCCCGCGATCCATCTTCCCGGGTTCCTCAGCGGCATCTTCGGGGGGGGCACTGTTGGCGACGAACATGCCGCTTGGCGATACACCCTCATGTCCGGGCTGATCCCAGCCATTCCGCTGATCATCATCCGGCCCTTCCTGCCCGAGTCGCCTGCTTGGTCCCAGAAGAAGGCTGCGGGCACTCTCAAACGTCCCAGCATTCGCGAGTTGTTCACCCCGGAGCTTCTCCGCACCACCTTGGTCACAACGGCGATGTTCGCCATGGCCTATGGCGCGGCGTTCGGTGCCATCCAGCACATCCCGCGCATCATTCCAGGATTGCCGGAAGTGAAGGCCGCCTCGCAAGCTGCCTCGGCCGCCGCCGCAACGGCCAATGCCGGCAAACCTCCGGAGGTGATCAAGAAGGCCTCCATGGTCGCAGCCAAGAAAGCGGAGCAGTCCATCGCGGCGAACACGACCAAGATCCAGGAAGTCGGAGGGTTGGTCGGACGCTTTGCCCTGGCCTATCTGGCCGTCATTATCATCAGCCGTCGCAAGCTGCTGCGCCTGTTCATCGTTCCCGGCCTCGTGGTCATGCCGCTCGTCTTCGCCTATTGCGCCGTCACGGGATTGGTGTCATTGCAGGTCGGTATCTTCTTCGCGGGCTTGCTCACCGTGGCGCAGTTCAGTTTCTGGGGAAATTATCTGCCACGGGTCTATCCCATGCATCTCCGCGGTACGGGCGAAAGCTTCGCCGCCAACATTGGCGGCAGACTGATCGGCACCTCCTTCGCTTGGATCACCACCACCCTGGCAACCACCACGAACCTGGCGACGGCACCCGCCAAGCTGGCCTACACGGCGGCAGCGGTCGGTTTCGGAGTCTATCTCGTCAGCCTGATTCTTTCCTTTTTCCTGCCCGAACCCAAAGAGGAGCTGCTGGACTGAGAGGGGCCTTTAAAATTGGTGGCAGGGGGCGGATTTGAACCGCCGACCAAAGGCTTATGAGTCCTCTGCTCTACCGCTGAGCTACACTGCCTGGGTTCCGTGAAGGCGAAAACCTCCTCAAGAGGCAAGTGGGGTAATGTCAGCAGGGAGGATTGTCCACCGGAATTTGGTGAAAAATCTCACCCCCGCCGCGCCAGTGCTTGCCCGGTGGGAGACTTTTTGTTTTTTCGAATCACCGTCGGCGGCCCTTCAGCCACAAGCAGTCCACCGTGGATTCCCCCGCCCGGCCCCAGCTCGATCACCCAATCAGATGCCGCGATCACGTCGAGATGGTGTTCCACCACGAGGACACTGTGCCCGGCATCGCGCAGTTTGAAAAATGCGCAGAGCAGCTTTTCCACATCACCGAAATGCAGGCCCGTCGTCGGCTCGTCGAACAGATAGAGCGTGTGCGGTGCCTGCGGTTTTGCCAGTTCCACCGACAGCTTCAGGCGCTGCGCCTCGCCGCCGGAAAGCGTGTTTGCCGGCTGGCCAAGCTGCAAATAGCCCAGACCCAGATCCTCCAACGTCTCCAAGATCCGGTGAATTTTCGGAATCGGCCTGAAGAACACCCTCGCGTCACTCACGGAGAGCGCCAGCACGTCAGCGATCGACTTCCCCTTGTAGGTCACCTCCAGCGTCTCGCGGTTGAACCGCCGGCCATTGCATGCCGGACACGGCACCCAGGCGTCCGGTAAAAAGTGCATCTCGATCTTCAACCGCCCATTGCCCTGGCAGCGCTCGCAGCGCCCGCCCGCCGCATTGAAACTGAAACGTCCGGGCCCATAGCCGCGCTGCTTGGATAGATTCAGTTTGGTGAAAAGTTCTCTAACCAAGTCGAACACCCCGGTAAACGTCGCCGGATTCGACCGCGGGCTTCTCCCGATCGGCGACTGGTCCGCCACCACGAATTTCTCGATCAACTCCAAGCCCTCGATCCCGTCGTGCTTTCCCGGAGCCTCGCCCGAGCCATTGAAATGCCGAGCCAGCACCCTTCTCAAAATGTCATCCGCCAACGTCGATTTCCCACTCCCACTCGGCCCGCTCAAACAAACCAGTCGTCCCAACGGAATCACCACGTCCAGATTCCTCAAATTGTGCTCCCGCGCCCCACGGATCACCAGTTCGCCCGCCGTAGCGGCGATCACCGGTCGCCGCGTCTCACACGTCTTCTCTTCTTCTTGTGTCTTACGTCTTACCGTCTTCTGTCTCCTTCTCAACCACTCCCCCGTCGGCGAAACAATTTCCATCGGCACTCCGGCGGCTAACAACTCCCCCCCCGCCGCACC
>JBBQDJ010000276.1:0-5688 GCA_038319595.1 Verrucomicrobiales bacterium | reverse complement strand
GAGGATCTTACCGCCATTGCCGCCACTGCCTTTGGTCGCCTCGCCCAAGGTGCCAACGACGAACTTCGCGTTGGGAGCTTCGAAGTCCTTGCGCAACTGCTTGATGAACTGGACGAGGTTCTTTTCATAGTTGCTCGCATGCACGGGGTTGCCGCCGTCTTTTTCACCCTGCCAGAAGACAAATCCGGCGACCTCGTATTTCTTGGCATCAGGATAGTTTGCATCAAGGCTCTTCAAGGCTGCTTTGGCATTGGCGGTATCGTCGTCATACTGCTTGCCTGCATACCATCCGCTGCCCTTGGGCTCCGTGCCTTTAGGCCATTTGTCGGTCGGGTCCTTGTATCCGGCATACATCATGCCATCCGCCTCAAACCGCTCGCTGCCGGGCGGCAGGAGATCCCACCCCAAGCTCCGGTTGCCGATGCAGGCCTTGATTAACAGGACCGGCGCGTCGATCGCATTGCCGACAACATTGCCGAATCCAAGCTCGGGACCAATGTTGTCTTTCGCCCCATATCCGGGCTCCAGCCAGCCGCTTTGCTGGTCGCAGGTCACCATCGCGCAGCGGACATCCGTGCGCACGATCCACTTGCCGGCATCGTCCGCCAAATAAGGATAAAGTTTTTTGGTCTTCACTGCATTCTCCAGCGAGCCTTCACCGCCGCCGGCAACCTTGCCCATGCCTACCATGTTAGACTGCCCCATCAGAATGAATACCTGGACCGGCTTGGTCATGTCCGCCGGTTTGCCATCGGGCTTCTCTAGCAGTTTCTTCGGATCGATCTCGATTTTGCCAGCGGTTGAATTGGCTGCGGGGAATGAATCCGTCTTGCCGGCTTCCGTGAGGAAGGCGAGATCCGCGGCGGAGAGCTTGTCCTGGGTGAACTTCAGGATGGATCCGTTGGGTTGGACGACGCTGACCGCGCGGGTTGCCGGGTCATACGATTTCAGTTCCCCTTCGAAGGTTTTTGATCCGTCCGTGCTGGTCCAGGTGCGGGCTTGGGCATCGGTGGCGATCAGCATCACGAGCGCGGTGGTCGCTGCGAGACGGTTGATCCAAATGGCACGGGGTGGCTGGATTCCACCGATGGGTTTGGCAGTCATTTCTTGGGTTCTTTTGCGGGTTGTTTTTGCGGGCGGAGACGCAGGGTGACCTTGGTTCCGAGTTTCGGCAGATGGGTGGTGTCGATCTGCCAAAGCAGCGATCCGTTTTCCTGACTCTCAATGTCGGGTAAACATAACAGTTCGTCACCAAAGGTCGCAATCGAGATGATATTGCCGCTCGATTCGGCGAGATATTCCGCGGGGCCTTCGGCATTTTTCCGCATGAGGGAACCGGCGAAGAGAAAGCTGGACGGGAATTTTTTCGCGGCTGCTTTCGCGGCTGGTTCTTCTTCATCTTCATCTTCATCGGTGCGGCAGACAAAATCACTGAGCGGACGCTCCACCATTTTGCCTTCGGCATCAGGGCAAACGAGGAAGATGTCGATCAAGTCGCCGCTGGGCGGGATATCGAGCCACCGGATGTTGTCCCCGTCGAGAGGCCGTCGCATCGCCGGGCTGCCTGCCTTCGCACCGAGCAGAAGAAGCGCCGCATGGATGTGGCTGGCGCGCGCCCCAACGACGATGATCGACTCGTGCTCCTTGCTGTCTTTGGTGCACGCGATCAGTTCAAGCGCTCCGTTTGTAAGGCAGATGGTGGCGTCCACATCCACCTGGCGTTTCACCACATCGATCGACAAGCCCGGCAACTTGACAGACGGGGCCAGGGGGGGCGGTGAGACCGGGGAGACCGGTGAGACCGGTGGTTCTGCCCCGGCCACCAGCGCCCCTGTCAAGAGAGTGAGAAAGCAGCGGACCAGCGCGGCCGGGATTGTGTTAGGAAAATACATGGAGTTTCGCGTGAGGTCGGATAAGGTTGATCGAATGATTCGAGGCGTTGACTGGATGCTTGCTTTTCAGTGCTAACAAAGACGGCGTTTTGCGGCACGCAGTCATGTCCACCAACCGGAGGTTTTGCCATTGGCACATGCGATGCAATTACTTTGTGTCGGTTGGGAAATGTTCCTTGGCGCCGTGATCCACCAAGTTCCGGCGCGCCCGCAGATACCGGAGATGATATTCGCAGCCCAGCTACGCGGCCCGTGGCGTGTGTCTTTCCGAAATTCAAAAGACGAACGGCCCGGCCAGAAGTGCAGACGCTCGGGTGGTTGGGCGGGCTAGGAAATCACCCAATGTGGCAGCGGCCCGGCGGTTTCCTGGAAAAACCGACGTTGCGGTCCGCCGTTTTCCAATCGCACGCAAAGCCGTGAATCCGGCTTGATTTGTTAAGATCTCCTAAATAAGTTTCGCCCCAGAACCCATCGAATGGCGAAGAAGCGAAAATCCTCCGGCCGTGGTCCGTTGAAGAACCAACGGCGTGAACCAGCGTCGTTTGCCCAGGTTTTCAAATCGGCGAATCGGCGGGCGCACGAGCAGGCGAATCGCCGAGGCGGCAACCGGGAACGGAAGTATATTTGGTCGGTGATGGGCGCGGCGGAGTATGAAGACGGTGCCGAGACTGCGGAATGGTTGAAAAGGATGATGCGCTGGACGCTGGCGTTGTTGTTGCTGCCGCTGTGCTGGGTGACGACTTGGACGTTTCTCTCGCGGTTTTCCCATGCTACGGTGGACCAGGATTTCTGGCGGAGTGCGGAGTTCTGGTATTTTGCGACCGGTGCGCTGGTGATGGTGGGGTGGTTCTGGTCCGGCTTGTTGCAGACCTTTTTCCTCTATCTCTATGTGCTCGGCCATGAGCTGACGCATGCGTTGTTTGTGCTGCTCTATCGCGGCAAGGTGACGGATTTCCATGTCAGTGCGGACGGCGGCTACATCACGACGAACAAGACGAACCTCGTGATCGCGTTGTCGCCGTATTTCGTTCCGTTCTGGGCGGTGGTGGGGGCGGTGGTTTACGCGGCGGTGCGCTATTTCGGCGGGATCGATCAGGAATGGGACCGCTTGCTCTACGGGCTGATGGGCGTGACCTGGACCTTCCACATGATCTGGACCTTGTGGATGATCCCGCGCGACCAACCGGACCTGAAGGAAAACGGCACCTTTCTCTCACTGGTGGTGATCTATTTGGCCAATCTGTTGGTGCTCGTGGGTCTGCTGTGCGTGGCGGGGCACACGCCGTTAGAGAGCATGCGGGAGTTCGGCCTGGAATGGCTGCGCTTCGCCGCGACGTGGGGCGATGCCTTCGTGCGCTGGGTCAACGGCGCGATCCAGCATTTCCGCGAGGCGGCGATGCTGTGAGCCATCGCCGGTTTTCCGGGTTGATCTCGCGGGGTGGCGGGCGGAAGCTGCGAAGGTGATTTACCTCGATGCCAACGCGACCACGCCGCTTCTGCCGGAAGTGCTGGAATCGATGTTGCCGTGGCTGCGGGACGGTTTTTCCAATCCATCTGGTGCCTACGCCGGGGCGAAACGCGCGCGCAGAGGGATCGACCAAGCCCGCGAACAGGTGGCGGCATGGATCGGCGCGGCACCTTCCGAAATCGTCTTCACCGGCGGCGGCACGGAGAGCGTAAACATGGCGCTGCATTCGCTCGACGCGCTGACCGGGCAGGGGAATGCGGTGGTTTCCGCCATCGAACACAGTGCGGTGCTGCGCTATGCTGAGTCTCTAACGAGAGGTGTGACGAAAGTCCCGGTGACGCCGGGCGGGTGGATCGACCTAGAGGCGTTCGGGAGGGCTTTGGACGGCGCGGCGTTCGTCTCGCTGATGGCGGCGAACAACGAAACCGGCGTCATCCAACCGCTGCGCGAGGCGGCGCAGTTGGCTCGTGAGCGCGGACTGCCGGTTCACTCGGACGCGATCCAGGCGATGGGGAAAATTCCGATCGACGTCCGTGATCTCGGAGTGGACCTGCTTTCTCTATCAGCCCATAAATTTCACGGGCCGAAAGGCGTCGGTGCGTTGTTTGTCCGCGAGGGGCTCCGTTTCACGCCGTTGTTCCATGGTGGTGGTCAGGAGTCCGGGCGGCGCAGCGGCACGGAAAACACCGCAGGCATCATCGGGATGGGGGCCGCTGCGGAGTGGATGATGCGGAATAGCGAAATCTCCACGGCCGCGATGCGAGATGCCTTTGAAGCCACCGTCCTGGCGGGCGTTTCCGGCGTGACGGTGAATGGCGATACCGGCCGTCGGCTGCCTAACACAAGCCACCTTTCCTTCGACCAATGCGATGCGGCGGGTCTGCTCATTCTGTTGGACGAGGCGGGCGTCGCTTGTTCCGCAGGCTCGGCTTGCATGACCGGAAAGCAGAAGCCCTCACACGTGCAACTTGCGATGGGCATTCCCGAAGAACGGGCGAAGAGCAGCCTGCGCTTCAGTTTTTCCCGGCTCAACACAGCGGACGAAGCCCGGCAGGCGGCCGCCGCATTGATCCGTGCCGTGGAGAAACTACGGCGGGTGCAAGGTGGCGGCGTCGGTCCGGTGGTGGTGTATTCGCCGTGAGTGCTCCGATCTAACGGAGCCGGGGGTCACTGCCCACTCTTCATCCGTTTCAGCGACTCGCGCACCTTCGCGTCGGTGGTGGCTTTGATGGCTTTGTCGACCTGGCTGGTGAGGTCGCCGCGGCTGGTGCTGCGTTTGACGATGGCCACTGCGGTGTCCTCCGCCGCCTTGTGGACTTCTGGATTTTTCTCGAATTGGACGAGATCGAGGAAAATCGGGAACTCAGCATTTCCGACGACCGGGCGGATCACTTCGATGGCGGCGGCAGCGGAGCCGAAATCCTTGGTGGACCGGGCGAAATCCAACAGCGGTTGCACCATCGAGATTTTCATGCGCCTGCCGAGTCCCTTGCGGATCAGCGCGGCCCGGTCCTCGGGAAGGATCTGATCGGTCTTGGTGGCATATTCCGTCAAGGTGGCGTCGAAATCCGAGGCGTCGGATGGCTTGGCGAAGGCGATGGCGTTCATGGCGGCCTCGCGCGTGGATTCAGTGTCGGCACTGCCGGAAAGTTCAATGAAATGGGCGAATTCCGGCCCGGTCATCGGGATCTCCGTGGTCCCTTGGGCTGCCGCGAGTGCAAGGACTTCACTGTAGCGCATACTGCTTTTGCTCGCCTTGATCTGCTTGAAGAGCATGAATCCAAGAACCCCCATGATGATGACAAGACCGACAGCGATGGCGATCTTGATCCCGCTGACTGGAGTCTTCTTAGGACGGGCCACGGTCATGCTCTTCGTCGCCATGACCCGGCCGGTTTGATGGAATTGACCGGTCGCGGTGGCGGTTTGGGCGAGTGCCGGTTCCGCGACCAACAGCGGCCCGCTGTGAATGCTGGGCTTCGACCCCTCGGGTGGCAGCAGTGGCTGGGGAGCGGTGGCCGTTTGTGGCGGTTCTGGAATCGGCTCCGGCTCCGGTTCCACGGACTCCGGAGGTGGCACGTATCCCGGCGGAGCCATTCGCGGATCGACGATTTTCCGGGTGGAGGGCGGGGCCGGTCTGCTCGGTAAGTGAGCCCGTGGCGGCGTCGGCTTGGGCGGAGTGGCCCTGCCTAAACTCATCGTCGGGTTGGGATTCTTGTCGTTTTGCAGAAAAACTTGGAGGGTCTCCCGAGCCGATGCGGGGCGATCCGACGGCTGGCGGTTGAGCTGCCACATGATCCAGTCGCAAGCCCATAGCGGGATGTCCGC
>JBBQDJ010000275.1:0-5722 GCA_038319595.1 Verrucomicrobiales bacterium | reverse complement strand
ATGCCGTCCGGGGTGACGCCTTGGAAGCCGGCGACGACCAGGGATTTTCCCTCGTCGAGGAAACCCCGCATCGTCGAAGGGTCCATATTGAGGATGCGGCCGCGGGTGTGTGAACCGGTGGTGAGAATGCCGGCCTGGCTGCCGGTGATCGAGGCAGCGTCCACGCCGAGGTCGCGCAAGGCGATGGTGACCAGGGCGATGGATTGCTGTTCGCCGGTGGCGAGGAGGACGTCGAGTTCACGCTCGCTGGGGTTTTCCGACAGCTCCTTGGCCATCTTGATCAGGCCATCGGTGACGCCGGACATGGCTGAAACCACGGCGACGACTGCGTTTCCTTCGTCGCGGGTGCGTTTCATCCGCGCGGCGACGTTGCGGATCCGGTCAAGCGAGCCGACGGAGGTGCCGCCGTATTTTTGAACGATGAGAGCCATGGGTGTTTGTTTCAATCCGCGCACTCCGGGTACGGGGCGACCGGCGCGGAGTGAAGGGGAACTTGCCAATCTTGGCAAGAAATTGAAGCAGACGGGCTGGGGGGCGTTCGGAACACCCGCAGCGCGGCAGACGGAAGTTGACAGTCAGCGGACGGGTGACCTAATAGATTCTTGGCAAGAACAGCACTCTCACCGCATTCTCATCGAGATTCTGCTCTTGTCTGGATTCTACCGACCGGCGGAGGTCGCTGCAAACCACCTCGACGAACATGTCCACGCTCAAACTTGAATCGGAAAAAGACCAGTTGTTCGAAGACTCCACCACCAAGGGCAACGACTTCAAATTCGATGCCAGTGTGGTCAATGTCTTCGATGACATGGTTTCCCGCTCGGTCCCGTTCTACGCTGAAATGCAGCGGATGACCACGGAGCTCGCCACCTATTTCGCCCTCCCGGGAACACGCCTGTATGACATCGGCTGCTCCACCGGCACAACACTTCATGAACTCGACCGCTCGGTCGACCCCGGGGTTTCCTTCGTGGGCATCGACAATTCCGAGGAGATGCTGGCGAAGGCGGAGTCCAAGCTGGGCGGCATGCGCGAGCGCCGCGATCTGACCCTCGAATTCGGCGACATCAATCGCGACCTTGTCATCGAGAACGCCTCGGTGGTCTCCCTCTTACTGACACTCCAGTTCGTCCGGCCGCTCAACCGCGAGCGCATCATGAGCCGGATCTGCGAGGGCATGGTTCCTAACGGCTGCATCATCCTGATCGAGAAGCTGACCAGCGAACACTCACTCATCAACCGTCTCTTCATCGAGAAATACTACGACTACAAGCGGCGCAATGGTTACTCGAATACCGAGATCGCCCACAAGCGGGAGGCTCTCGAAAACGTGCTGATTCCCTATCGGATGGAGGAGAATTTCGACCTCCTGAAACGCGCCGGCTTCAAGGACGCGGAGGTCTTCTTCCGCTGGTATAACTTCTGCGGCATCATTGCCATCAAGTGATATGAAAAAACTCATGATTTCTATCGGAAACTTCCTGTTTAAATACCGGAACTTTCTTTTCCCACTCTACATCCTCGCACTGTTCTTGCTGTTCCGCCCGCCGGTCAGCCGGCTCAACGGCTCGGAATCCGCGCAGCTCATTCAGGATTTGATCGCGGCGCTCATTGCCATTTCCGGACTCGCCGTGCGCGGTATCGTGATCGGCCTCGCCTACATCAAGCGCGGCGGCCTCAACAACAAGGTCTATGCGGCGAATCTCGTGACCGAAGGCATGTTCTCGGTGTGCCGGAATCCGCTCTACGTCGGCAACATGCTGATCTACGCCGGTCAGTTCCTGATGTTCGGCAACTATCCTTGTTTCGCCATCGGCGTGCTGTCGTTCTGGTTCATTTACGAATGCATCATCGCCGCCGAGGAATACTACCTGCGCGACAAGTTCGGTCCGGCTTACGACGAATACTGCCACGATGTCCCACGCTGGATGCCGAAGCTTTCCAAAATCGGCGAGGCCACCTCCGGCATGAAGTTCGACTGGAAAAAAGTCATCTTCAAGGACTACTCAACGATGTGCTCGACCCTCACGATTCTGGCGTTCATCCAACTTTGGAAGGTGCTGGCCAACAAAGAATATGCTGGCCACGAACTGGAAGTTTACGGACTTGCTGCCGCCGTGGTGGTGATTTCCTTGGCGGCATTCGTCGTCCGCAAGGTCAAGAAATCCGCGCCTGCGACAGTGGTAGCCTCGTCAGCCGAGCCTTCTTGAGGCACTGCGGTGTTTGAAGAGATGTGACGAAATGGGTCGATTTCTCCCGCCGCTCAGGGTTTCAATCCGGCCGTGTCCGCCACCTTGAAATCCTGCATCCTCGCAGCCCGTCCGAAAACTCTGCCCGCCGCCGTCGTCCCCGTTTGGGCGGGCTGCGTGCTGGCATGGAAACTCAGCGGAAATTTCAATCTACTGCTCGCGCTGTGCACGCTCGGCGGATCCATCGCCATCCAGATCGCGACGAATTTCTTCAACGACGCCATCGACGCGCGAAAAGGCGCGGACACCGAGCGCCGACTCGGCCCGGTCCGGGTGACCGCCTCCGGGCTGATGGATTCGAAAACCGTGATGCGGCTTGCGATGGTGTTTCTCGGGCTCGCGGTGGCCTGCGGGACGGTGCTCTATGAGGCACGCGGCTGGCCCATCATCGCCATCGGGATTCCCTCGCTGTTTCTCGCCTACGGCTACACCGGCGGCCCGTTTCCCCTTGCCTATCGCGGGATGGGCGAACTGTTCGTGATCCTGTTCTTCGGTCTCGTCGCGGTGACCGGCAGCGTGTTCATCCAGACGGGGACCTGGCCACCTGAGGCGCTTTTGTTAGGGCTTCAAATCGGTCTGCTGTCGGCCATCCTCATTTCTATCAACAACCTGCGCGACCGCGAGGAGGACGCCACCACCGGCAAGCGCACGCTCGCTGTCCGCTTCGGCCCGAAGGTCGCGGTGGTCGTGATCTGGCTGGAGGTGAAGATCGCGGCTTTCGCCGGTCTTGGCTGGATCGCCCTCGGGCATCCTGCGCTGGCTGTCGCAGGTGCACCGGTATTTCTGCTAGGCCTGCGTATCATCTGGGGCGTGATGACTTTCCCGCCCGGCCCGGCCTTCAATCGCCTGCTCGCACTCGGCGGTGTGCAGCTCGTCATTTTCGCCGCCGCCTATCAGGTGGCTGCGGTGTTCGGGTGAAATTGCTAGGAAAACGCTGAACAAAGGACGTTTCGTGAGTGGCAAGATGCGGTAGAAAAATCCAACAGCGCGGGTTATTACGACTTCTTGATGGTCGGGGTGGCTGGTTTCGCCGGAGCAGTGGGCTTGTCGGTCTTCACTTCTACGCTGGTGGCGGTCATGGTGTATTGGATGGTGACCTTGGAGCCGACCTTGATGGCGCCGGTGACCTTGGTATCGGCCGAGCGGGCGATCTCCCATTTTTCATTATCCTTCTGGATAACGATCTTGCTATCGGTCACTTCCAGCACGGGGCCGGTCGCTTGATAGGTGGTGCCGGCAAACGCGGATGCGGAGAAGCCAACGGCGGAATAGGCGAGCGCGAGGAGTGCGAGTTTTTTCATAATGGTGTAATTTAAGATGAATCCAAAATGATGCCCGTAATTTTGGATGTCAAAGGAGAAACCTAACTTTGGCGAACTCCCGTCCGTTGAGGAATCGATTGATCCCGCATTCCATGTGGCGTATGAGCGGGCACCGAATTCACGATGCCACACACCTCCGCAAAGCCGATGATCGCCCGCTACCGCCTGAAATCGCGGGGATTTCTCAACGCGATCTCGAATCGTCGCGAATTCGAAGGCGTGTTGATCGAGGTGGACGGTGGCTTCGGCTGCATCCATCCGTGGCCGGAGTTGGGCGATCCGCCGTTGGGAAAATGCCTCGAGGATCTGGCCGGGGCCCGCCGCTGGCCCATCGTCCGCCGGGCGGTCCGCTGTGCCGAATATGACCGCGCGGCCCGGGTATTCGACCACTCGTTGTTTGAGGAAATGGAGGTGCCAACCAGCCACGCGACGCTGGCGAAGGCGGATATTGCCGAAATCGCGCTCGCGGTGGAAGCCGGATTCACCACAGTGAAATTGAAGGCCGGACGCGATCTAACCGCCGAGGCAGCGTTTCTCGACGGGATGGCCGCCGAATACCCACAGTTGAAATGGCGTTTGGATTTCAACGAATCTCCCACTCCCGGCGAGACTACCGAATTCCTGCTAGGCCTCGCGGAAAAAACCCGCTCAGCCATCGATTTCGTCGAGGATCCAAGCCCGTATTCCGAAACCGCGTGGAAGGAAATCCGCCGCCAGACCCGAGTGAATCTTGCGGTGGATCGTGAAGCCGCACCGTTGTCGTCCGCCGCCCAGGTGATGGTCATCAAGCCCGCCGTCGACGAGCCATTTTTGTTAGGCGAGGCGGCGTTGGCCCATCAGCAGCGCGTCGTCATCACCAGCTACATGGACCATCCGGTCGGCCAGACCTTCGCCGCATGGGAAGCCGCGCGGCTCGGCTTGCAGTTCCCCGGTCTGGTCGGAATGTGCGGCCTGCAAACCCATCATCTCTTCGAACCGGACGCGTTCACCGAAGCGCTCGGCCCATGGTCGCCGGAGTTCAAGGCTCCCGATGGCACCGGCCTCGGATTCGACGATCTGCTCGATGCCCTGCCATGGACGCGCCTTTACTAACAAGTGACGCCTTCTGGCAAGATCCACGTCCCTTTGCGGATCGGGAGATTCCCGACATCCCGGAGCTCGCGCATCACGTTCTTTTTCAAACCTCCGGCAGTTCCGCCACCCCGAAATGGGTCGCGTTATCAAAACCCGCGCTGCTCGCCTCCGCCGCGGCCGTCAACTCCCATCTCACGGTCACGGGGCATTCCTGCTGGGGGCTCGCGCTGCCGCTCAACCACGTCGGTGGCTTCGGTGTTCTCGCAAGAGCCTATCAAGCCGGATGCCGCGTCACGATCTTCAGCGGAAAATGGAATCCTCAGGAGTTTCAGCGTTGGATCCACGACCCGGGAGTCACCCACACGTCGTTGGTGCCGACCCAGGTGCATGATCTGGTGAAAGCCGGGTTGAAATCACCCAAAACCCTAGCAGCCATTGTGGTGGGCGGAGGAAGACTGGAACTCGCGACGGGCCAGGCGGCACGTGACCTCGGCTGGCCGGTGCTCGCGAGTTACGGTATGACCGAAGCGGGTTCGCAGATCGCCACCCAGGGATTGGATGCCTTGGGGGTGATCTATCAGCCAGCTCCGATTCCCATCCTGCCGCTTTGGAGAACAAGACTTTCCGAGAATGGTCTGCTGGAAATTTCCGGCGCGGCGCTTTTCTCGGGATTTCTATCAGGCGACACCTTCACGCCCCGTGCCGACCTTTGGCATACCACCTCAGATCGAGTCAGCCTGCGGGACGGGCTTCTAACTCCTTTGGGCCGGGCCGACTCGCTGATCAAAGTCCTTGGCGAGCTGGTTGACCCGGAAGCCATCGAACGCGAACTGGTGGCGATCTCCGGTGGAGCCTTGGAATCCGGCAGGTTCGCCGTCATCGGCCTCCCCGACGAGCGGGCGGGACACCTGCTGTTGCCGGTTTTTGAATCTTCGGTTGATCCGGTGCTGATCGAAACCATCGTTTCAACCTACAATCAGCAGGCTCCCGGTTTCCGCAGGTTGATGCCACCCGCCCGCATTGAAACACTGCCACGTTCCGGGCTCGGCAAGATCATGCGGGCGGAAGTGACTTCAA
>JBBQDJ010000274.1:0-5770 GCA_038319595.1 Verrucomicrobiales bacterium | reverse complement strand
CTGTCTGTTTAAGAATTTTCAACCGCAGATGGACGCAGATAAACGCAGATGAAAACCCAAAAACATCCCTCTTTATCTGCGTTCATCCGCGTCCATCTGCGGTTCAATTCTTCGCTCTTCATATTTAAACTGACAGTATTGGACGAGACGTCCCCCCCCCGTACTGGTCCCCCATACCGCAGCCCACCACTTTCAGTTACACCCGCGAAATCCCACGAGACTGCCGTTCCGGGCCGATTTGATTCCTTGCCAGCAGGCCGCGCTTGGTTTGGGGTGGCGCACGTCATTCTCGCCATGTCCTCCACAATCACCTCGATCAGATTCCGCCTTTCGGTCATGATGTTTCTGCAGTTCTTCGCCTGGGGGTCGTGGTTTGCCACGCTGGCCTTGGCGATGGGCGGCAATGGGCTCGGCGATTTCATCGGCGGTGCCTATGAAAGCGCCCCGATCGCGGCGATTTTTGCGCCGCTGTTTCTCGGCCTCGTCGCCGACCGCTTGTTTTCGTCTGAGCGGGTGATGGGCGTGCTGATGTTGGTCGGCGGGTTGATCATGGCGGGGATCGCCATTCTCGCTCCGCAGGGTGCGGACAAAGGCCCGTTGATCGTCCAACTCATGATCGCCTACATGCTGTGCTACATGCCGACGCTTGGCCTTGGCAACACCATCACCTTCACCCATCTCAAGCAGGAAGAGTTCCCGAAGACGCGGGTCTGGGGGACCATCGGCTGGATCGTCGCCGGCCTAGCAGTGGGGGCGGTCGGATGGTCGGCCTCGCTGGGGATTTTCTGGCTGGCTTCCATTTCCAGCGTTCTGCTGGGCCTCTACAGTTTCACGCTGCCGCACACCCCGCCGCCGGCGAAGGGTAAGCCGCTGAATCCCGGCTCACTGCTGATGGTGGATGCGCTGAAATTGTTCAAGGACCCTGCCTTCCTGGTGTTCGCAGTGTGTTCCACGCTGATCTGCATCCCGCTCGGCTATTACTATGGGCAGACTTCGGCCTTCCTCGGAGCCACCGGTTTCAAGCAGGCCGCCTCGGCGATGACGCTGGGCCAGATGTCGGAAATCATTTTCATGCTGCTGATCCCGTTCTTTTTCCGGAAGCTCGGGGTGAAATGGATGTTGCTGATAGGAATGCTGTGCTGGGTCGCTCGCTATGCCTTGTTCGCTCTCGGCGCGCCCCACCAGGTCGCGTGGATGCTGCTGCTCGGCGTGGCACTCCACGGGATTTGCTACGATTTCTTCTTCGTCACCGGTTTCATCTACACCGACAAGAAGGCCCCGGCTGAGATCCGCGGCCAGGCGCAGTCGCTGCTGGTGTTCCTGACTCAGGGATTGGGCATGTTCTTTGGCTTCCGGATGGCCTTCGGCGGCAAGTGGCCGTTCACGGATATCGCACTGCCTAACACCTTCGGCTCCTACGGCGTGGCCCCTGCTGGCAACGCGCCGTTGATGGAAGGGATCAAGGTGCTGACGGAGGGAAAACCTACCCCGACCTTCGTTGAAAGCCTCACCGGCATGTTCGGCAAGGGATTTCCCGATGGCCTCGACTCCACCCTGGTCGCCACCGCCGGAGCCGAATGGAAGCTCTATTGGCTTTTCCCCGCCGGAATGGCGGCGGTGATTTGCGTGATCTTCTTCCTCGCCTTCTGGGATAAATCCGCAGACGGGGATGACACCAAGCATTGATCTTTCCTAACACGCTCCCTTCCTAACATGCCTGCTCCTATCCGAATCCTCTGCGCCGGTGCCGGTCACATGGGCCGATCCCATGCCCTGGCCTATCAGCAAATCCCCGGTTTTGAAATCTGCGGGATCGTCACCCGCTCGCCTGAAAGCCGTGCGGCGCTCAACGCGGAGCTCGGCGGAAATTACCCGGAGTTTTCCGATTTTCACGAAGCCCTGCGCATCACAAAACCGGACGCCGTTTCCATTTCCACCTACCCGGACACTCACGCCGAATATGCCGAAGCGGCGATGGACGCGGGTTGCCACGTCTTCATCGAGAAGCCGTTAGCGGAATCCGTGGAAGCCGCCCAGCGCATCGTCGCGAAGGCGAAAGCCACCGGCCGCAAGCTGGTGATCGGCTACATCCTGCGCCATCACCCGAGTTGGATCCGCTTCATCGAAATGGCGCGCACCCTCGGCAAGCCACTGGTCATGCGGATGAATCTCAACCAGCAATCCTCCGGCTCTAACTGGGAGACCCACAAGAACCTGATGTCGTCGATTTCACCCATCGTCGATTGCGGCGTCCACTATGTCGATGTGATGTGCCAGATGACCCAGGCCAAGCCGATCCGCGTTTCAGGCATCGGTGCCCGGCTCAGCAGCGAGCTTCCTGAGGGGAAAATCAATTATGGCCAGCTCCAAGTCACCTTCGATGACGGCTCGGTCGGCTGGTATGAAGCCGGCTGGGGACCGATGATGAGCGAGGTCGCCTTCTTCGTGAAAGACGTGGTCGGCCCCGAAGGCTGTGTCTCCATCGTCGCGCAAACCGCCAGCCAGGATGGGCAGAGCGCGAACGTCAATGCCCACACGCAAACCCAGGCCCTGCGCCTCCATCATGCCAAGCTCACCGCCGACGGCACTTTCGCCCGCGCCGATGAAATGATCCAACTCGACGACGAACCCAATCACGACGAACTCTGCCACCGCGAGCAGGTGTTCTTCCTCAAAGCCATTCAGGACGATGTGGACCTCCACGATCACATGGCCGATGCCGTGGCCTCGATGCGGATCGTCGAAGCCGCGGATGAAAGTTTCCGCACGGGCAGGACCATCGATCTCTAACGACGCGTCCGATCAATGCCATTTGATCGCTTCCCTTGCTGCTGGGCAGCACGCTGCGGGTTCTATCACTTCCAGATCCGGTTTCACTCCTCCAGATACCCGGCCAGGGCTTCGCGCAGGCTGGTGCGCGCGCGGAACAAGAGGCTCTTCACTGCGGAAACGGATAGATTCAGGACGCCCGCAATTTCCTCGTAGGACAGTTGTTCGTAGCGGCGCAGGACCACGGCCATCCGTTGGGCTTCCGGCAGCGAGGCGATCGCGTCATCGACGGCCCGCTGCAACTCGGCCTGGAGCAGTTCCGAGTCCGGTTGGCGATCGGGACTGGCTTCGATGAGGAGATTGGAATTCTCCTCGCGCTCGTCGGCCGAGACTTCCTTTTTGCGGCTCTTGCGGCGGGTTTCGTTGAAAACGAGGTTGCGCGTGATGGTGAAAAGGTAGGTGGTGAATTTCGCTTCCGGTCGGTAGCGTTTCGCGTTCCTCCAGATGCGCAGGAAAACCTGTTGGGCGATGTCCTCGGACTCGGAGGCATTTCCTAACATCTTGGCGACGGTGCCGATGACCGCGTTTTGATGCCGCTCCACGAGATCCCTAAAGGCGGCGTGGTCGCCGCCACCGATGCGCTCCATCAGCACGAAATCAATCTCGCCGGCGTCGTTGGTCAAAGGAGTGGGATCAGCCTCCATTTTCAGAAAGAAGGGTGTGTCGGCGACAGGGGCGCTGAACATGGGGGAACCAACCTCGGGCCCCGCCCAAAGTTGCGTTCGAAAATGGCCGCGCGGAATTTAGTGCGCGCGGTAATTTGATTCAAAGCTGTTCCGATTTTGCCCATGCCTCCACCTCCTCATCCAGAAAAACTTCCTCGATCACTTCCCGCGCCCAATCCTCGGTCTTCGCCAGTTGGTTGAGCATCCGCCAAGCCACCACCTGGGTCGCCGGCAGTTCGCTCCAAACGGTTTCCGCCAGAATTTGCCACTCGCGCCCTTTGAGCCGGGTGGGATGTTCCAGCACGTCCAGGCAGCCCTCGCTGACCAGCAGCGTGCGGTCGATGTCGGGATCGTGTCCCACCGGCGGCACCTCGTAAGGGCGCAGCGGAACGCCCGCCTCACCAGTGAGTTCGCACTTCGATTTCGCGCGCCGCGCCAGATCCTTGCCGAGGCCCTGCAACGCGAGCAGGCGCGAATGGTGCAGTTCGTAACCTTTTCCCATGCCGCAGGTTATAGCCGGAAATCGAACAGGTGGAATCTCGAAATTCGGCGGAATTCTCCTCGAAGCTTCCCATTCCCTGAATGCGTGGTAGGTTCCGTGCTGTGAACCTCACGCAGTATCACCCTTCGATCCGGCGCTTGCAGGAAGATTTCGCCGCACGCATCGCCCGGCGGAAATATATTGCTGCCCGTGGTCCGCGTCCACCGAAGGGAAAAATTACCGATAACAGCGAGCCATGGCTGGCGAACCCGAATTCCGTTTCGGACGACTGGTTTATTGCCTGCAAAGTGAACGAACGAGTCGACGCATGGACACGCCCACAGACCATTTCATCCGCCAGTTGACCCAGCGGCACCGCGTGGTCGTGCTTGGCGGATTGGCAGTCATTGCTCATGGTTTCAGTCGCTCCACTTACGACGGCGACATCTGGCTCGATCCATTGAGTGATTCTAGCAGGTGGTCAGAGGTTTTGGAAAAGGCCTGTCTGGATTTCGGTGGACTCACTCTGCATCGATTGCCTGGCTGGATTCCGGTTTCCGGGCAGGACTTGGTCGATGCCGTGGAAGAAACCCACATGATTCGGATTCAGGGTCTCGATTGTCCGCTCGACGTGTTTCGCAAGCCCAATGAAATCGAAATTTCGGAATTTGATTCCATCTGCCAAAGGGCGGTTCTGCGTGCCGATGGGACCTTACTCCCTGATCCTCTTGATTTGATCCAAAGTAAATTCGATACCGGTCGCGACAAGGATTTACAGGATATTCTTTACCTCGAATCCGTAGTTCGTGCGAATTACAAAAAGCGCCTTCCTATCGCCTCGTTAGAAGAAGCCGCTGCCATGCTGGAACGCTACTCGGAATGGCAGGTTCTCGTATCTGCATTGGAAAACCCTTCATCGGAAGTCCGCGCACTCGCGATGACCCATCTTCGCGAATTCGCGGCGGCGGGTGACCCGTTTTCTCAGGCGATTCTCGAAGGCCGCGAGCTACCTTGAAATCCACCCCACCGCCGCATTCGCGGCGCGGGTGGCGGTGGCGAAGCAGCCTTGCATGAGGTAACCGCCGGTGGGGGCTTCCCAATCGATCATCTCGCCGGCGACGAAGAGGCCGGGGAGTTTTTTTAGCATGAGTGTGGAATCGATTTCGCTCCAACAGACGCCGCCAGCGGAAGAAATCGCTTCGTCGATGGGACGTGGGCGGAGCAGCGGGATGACGCAGTGTTTCGCTTCGGTGGCGAGGGATGCGGCATCGGCGTAGAATTTACGGGCGAGGATGGCGTGGGCGGGATCGCTGAGTTTCCAGCGGATGCGAGCTTCTGCTAGGAAATCGCAGCGGACGGATTGCATCTTCGCGACGAGTTGGTCGCGGGTGAAGGTGGGTTTGAAATCGATGGCGATGGCAGGCTCCGGCATCTCGCGAAGAACCTTGCCGAGTTGATAGATCGCGCCACCTTCGAGGCCGTAGCGGGTGGGCATCAGCTCGCCGATCACGGTCTGGCCGCCCGCGCTGACGTGGAGGTTTTTCAATGGCTGGCCTTCGGCGGCAGCGAGGACTTCAGGTGGCCATTCGTGTTCCCAGCCGCAGTTCGCCGGGACCAGCGGATGATGGGTGATACCGAGTTTTTCAAAAATGGTGGTCCATCCGCCGTCGGACCCGGTTCTGGCCCACGAGCCGCCGCCGAGTGCGAGGAGGACAGCATCGGCGGTGGTGGTGCTGCCGTTGGCGAATCCGAGTTGATAGGGATTTCCCGGATCGATGGTGGTGAGCCGGTGGTT
>JBBQDJ010000273.1:0-5773 GCA_038319595.1 Verrucomicrobiales bacterium | reverse complement strand
CAATCAAATCGGCCTCGCCACAGGCCAAGTCGCGGAAATCTATCACCCCGGCTACGTCGCTAAACGCCTTGAAATCGGCGCTGTCGTCTCCGCCGTTCCCCGCTCCCATGTTTTCCGCGGCACACCCGCTCCCGGCGATGTGATTCTACTCATCGGCGGTCGCACTGGCCGCGATGGCGTAGGCGGTGCCACCGGATCATCCAAAGAACACACGGATACCGCGCTTGAAAATTCCGCCGAAGTCCAGAAGGGCGATGCACCGACCGAACGCAAGATCCAACGGCTTTTCCGCAACGCCGAGCTCACCCGCAAAATCAAAATATGCAATGATTTCGGTGCTGGCGGTGTGTCCGTTGCCATTGGGGAAATCGCGCCATCGCTCGAGATCAACCTCGATGCCGTGCCGAAAAAATATGACGGCCTGGATGGCACGGAGTTGGCGATTTCCGAATCCCAAGAGCGCATGGCAGTTTGCGTCGATCCCGCCGAGATCGATTATTTCATCCGCGAGGCCGACCAGGAAAACCTCGAATGCGTCCACGTCGCCAACGTCACGAACAGCGGCCGGCTGGTGATGACCTGGCGCGGCAAAACCATCGTCAATCTCTCCCGCGCCTTTCTCGACACGAATGGCGTCCAGCAGACAGCACGGATCCACGTCGATTCCCCGAAACTCCACTCCTTTGCTTCCGAGCCATTGACACATCCTGTATCTTCATATCATGAAAACCGACCCGACCTACTTGAGCGAAGCACATCGCAAGCATTCCGAGAAAGCCTCGGCGCTGACGGCGAAGCAATCTCCGCTGTCCTCCGAAGAGTTCACGAAGCAAGCACGCGATCTGGCATCGCAAAGCCTGCGGGACGAGCGCAAAGACTCGAACTCGAACGCGCACTACGAACCGTCGAAGAACAGCAACTCCGCTGCCTGACCAGCTCGTTCCTAGATTCGGAGGATTTCGACCGCGCCTGGCAGGACCAAGGCGGCATCGAGGGTGCCGAGCAGCGCGTCTATCTCCTCCCGGGAGGCAACCGTGTCATCAAATCCAACAATGGAAGTTATCATGGTCATTGGTTCCAATACTTGGACCGCCTCTCGCTTCACCGGCTACTCTTCCCTGAAACCGCCTACGCGTTTGAAGGTCTCCTGACCGACGGCCTGTCCATCGCCTTCGCGGTTTCCCAAAACGCTTTCCGGGTTCGTCGCGACGCAGCCGGAAAACCTGTCGGAGCTTCCCGCGACGCTGTCGAATGTGAAATGGCCGTTCGATTCGGGGCATTCCGATTCCGCAACGACGATTACTACCTCCCGGCTCTGGATATTTTCATCGAGCATCTCCACGACGAGAACGTCCTCGTCGGCGAGGACGGCGAGACTCTACTGTTCATCGATCCAGTGCTCTTCCAACGTCCCGACGACATGGCGGTTCCCCAGTCGCCCGTGCCATGGATTCTCTCGCGACTTTCCTCGCTAAACATCTGCTCCCAAAAAGGCCTGGGAGAAATCTTCGACGGCTCGGTCGGCGCGGGAACTGTGTTGTGGCCCTTCGGTGGTGAACGACAACTCACGCCGCCGGATGCGATGGTCGCAAAGCTGCCGCTGTTGGAAGGCGACACCGATGTCGCCACCTTCATGAGCTGGGGCTTCGACCCTAACATCTCATCATGGTCCCCTTTCCACGGTGCCGTCTACGCCGTGACCGAATCCGTCTGCAAGGCCGTGGCCGCCGGTGCGCGATTCTCTGACATCCGGCTCACGCTGCAGGAGTATTTCCCGAAACTCGGCAACGACGCCAGCCGCTGGGGACTGCCATTCGCCGCGTTGTTAGGAGCTTGGCACGCGCAGCATGAACTGCGTCTCGCGGCCATCGGCGGCAAGGACTCGATGTCCGGTTCCTTCCACGATCTGGACGTCCCGCCGACATTGGTTTCCTTCGCCCTCGCGCCAGGCAAGGCGTCGCTCGCGATTTCTCCGGAGTTGAAAAAGGCCGGAACAACGATCTCCCTGATCGAAGTTTCGCGTGATGCCGACCAGCTTCCGGATTTCGCCGAACTCAAACAGGTCGCCGCCGCGCTCTATCAACTCAATGTCGCTGGCAGGATTCTATCAGTCCACCACATCGGTAAGGCGGGCATAGCCGCGGCGCTCGCGAAAATGACGTTTGGAAATCACATCGGTGCTGACATCAACACCGCACTCGACACAAGCGCCGAGCGATATTTTGCGTTCCTCATCGAACATGATGAACCGCTTCCGGCAGAGTTCGGATCCGTGGAACTCGGGAAAACCAGTGCCGCCGCCGCACTCGTTCTGAATGGTGAGGCTCATACTCTGACCGAACTTGAAGACGCATGGACAGCCACGCTGGAGCCGATTTTCCCGACCAAGCCAGAGATCGCGGATCAGGGATCGGAGATTTTGGAAATCCCTCGATTCACTTCATCGACCAGCCACCATTCGCGATTCACCGTCGCCAAGCCACAGGTCCTGATCCCCTCGTTTCCTGGCACTAACAGCGAATACGATTCTGCCAAGGCGTTCCGAGAAGCTGGTGCGGAAGCGGAAATTCTCGTTTTCAGAAATCGATCCGCCCGCCACATCGAGGAATCTCTCACCGCCCTTGCCGAACGGATCCGCCAGTCGCAGATCCTGATGTTTCCGGGCGGTTTCAGCGCGGGCGACGAACCGGACGGCTCCGCAAAATTCATCGCCACCATCATCCGCAACCCACGCGTGGCAGATGCGATCATGGACTTGTTGAAAAACCGCGACGGACTCATCCTCGGCATTTGCAACGGCTTCCAAGCACTCGTCAAAACCGGCCTCGTGCCTTACGGCGAAATCCGCGACGCCACCGCCGATGCCCCAACGTTGGTCCATAACAGCATCGGCCGTCACATTTCCTGCTACGCCCGGACCCGCATCGTCAGCACACTTTCCCCGTGGCTGGCTCACAGCGAGCCCGGCGACATCCACCGCATCCCGGTGTCCCATGGCGAAGGAAAATTCCACGCCAGCGGCGCCGTCATCGCCGAACTCGCGAAGCGTGGCCAAATCGCCACTCAATATTGCGATGAGAACGGTGTCCCTTCCATGGACATCACTATCAATCCGAACGGCTCGCTCGCCGCCATCGAGGGCATTACCAGCCCTTGTGGCCGGGTGTTTGGAAAAATGGCCCACACCGAGCGCTCGGGCAGCCGGGTCGCAATCAACATTCCAGGTGCCAAGCATCAACCGCTCTTCAAGGCCGGAGTCTCCTTTTTTGTCTGAAGCCCGCGCCGTTTCCGCGTTGGCAAAATCCAACACAAGACAATCAATTCCATTTTGGCATGAATTTTGCTTTGCATTGAGTCGCTTTGGATTAGTTTGGCTGCGGCAGGCAACTGCCCGTCATGGCAGAAGTTTTTTTACATCAGTCCCTCTCGCAGCAGCAAACGCTTGCGCCGCAGATGCGCAAGAGCTTGGAAATCCTCCAAGCAAGCACCTTGGAGCTGACCCAGTTGGTGCAACAAGCGCTGGAAACCAATCCCGTTTTGGAAGATCTCACTGAAATCATTTCTCTCGATGAAGAAGGGCCAGATCCGGACGAAGCGGACTCGCTGGATTACATGAACGAGACCGACGATGATTGGCGCGACCGCACCATCCTCGAAGGGAAAAGTTCACCATGGACCAACGAGGACGAGGAGCGCCGCCAACGGATCTATGATTCGATCGTCGCTCCCGAGACGCTCCAGCAGCACCTACAAAACCAACTCGACCTAGCGATGGTGGAACCGGAAGTAAGGAAAGCCGCTCAAATCATCTTGGGAAATCTCGATGACCGGGGATTTCTCGACCTTCCGGCCAAGACACTCGTCCAGCGCATGGACATCCGTGCGAAGCCGATGGCGGAGGCATTGGCCTTGGTCCAGTCATTTGACCCTGCAGGAATCGGCGCGTCAGGGATTCCCGAGTCACTTCTGCTCCAACTGGAGCGGACCACCGGCAAGGAAACCATCGAATACAAAATCGTCCGCGATCACCTCGAAGATCTGGCCCGCAAGCGCCATCCTCAGATCGCCCGGGCACTGGGAACCAACGTGGAACGAATCGCCGAAGCAGCCTCCCGCATCGGCCGGCTGACCCCGAACCCCGGCGGCGAATTCGACCCAACCGGCAATCCTTACATCCTGCCGGATGTGGTCATCGAGCGCGACGATGATCGAAATTGGTATGCCCGACTGACCGGCGAACACCTGCCGAACCTCCGGATCAACGATTTCTACAAAGACATGATCGGAAAAAGCGGCACCGACGCGAAAGCCCGCCAGTTCCTCCGCGACCAGATCCGCGACGGGCGCAGCCTGATCCACGCCATTTCCTTGCGCCAGGAGACGATTCTGGCCATCGCGCACAAACTCATCGAGCACCAACCGGCGTTCCTCGCCAAGGGACCACGCCATCTCCGCCCCTTGACCATGAACGACATCGCGGACGAGCTGAGCCTCCATGCGACCACCATTTCTCGGGCGGTCGCCGGGAAATACGTGTTCACGCCTCACGGATTGATGGAAATGCGGGCATTTTTCGCGACCGGCTATCAAACCAGCGACGGCACCGAGGTCTCCAACGCGGGAGTCCGCGAGGCAATTCAGCAACTAGTCACCGCAGAAGATCCCTCTAAGCCGCTTTCGGACGAAGTCCTGATGAAGGCTCTCGACCAACAAGGCATCAAAGTGGCCCGCCGCACCGTCGCGAAATACCGCGAACAGCTCAATATCCTGCCCTCCCATCTCCGGAAAACCTTCTGACCCCCCATGATTGCGTCACGACCGTTGGATTGACAAATCCTGAATTAGAACGAATCCTCCACGCCGTCTCCCCCCCAATGATGAACAGAACGTCAATTCTGCCGCTTTTGGCAGGTCTCTTGATGGTCACCGACGCAGATGCCCAATCGGTCACTCACCGATGGTCCTTCAACGCGACCGGTCCGACCACCAACGGCACCGTGATTCCCGATGCCATTGCAGGCGCACCGGGTGTCATCCGCGGCAACGGTGCAACCTTGGATGGACTCCGACTGACACTGCCAGGAACATCGGATGGCAATCAGACACCTGCCGCGATTTCCGCTTATTTCGACCTCCCTAACGGAATCATTTCATCGAAAAGCAATTTCACTCTCGAAATCTGGGCGACGTTAAAATCAATTCAAACTTGGCAGCGGTTGTTTGATTTCGGCCAAATGAACATCGACGGTACTGGCGAGATTGTGGGCACGGAAACCACCGCACCCAGCAGCACCCAGACCCGCGACAGCATCGCCTTCGCGCCTAACCGCTCGGGCAACTTGGCGAGTCAGCGATTAAATGCCTTTCTTGACGCTGGCACCAACTATCTGACGGATGCAAGCGTGACCATGGACACGACTAACCAGTTTCAGTTTGCCGTCACCTATGAGTCGGGTGTCGGCGCTTACGCGTCCACTGGCGGAAGGTTGAAATGGTATCGCGACGCCACGGCCATTGGAACTCTGGACGTGCCGATCCGGCTCAACCAGATTGAAGACGTGAACAATTGGCTCGGACGCTCTCAAAGATCAAGCGACCGGAACGCGAACATCGCCTACAACGAGTTCCGGCTTTACGATTACGTGCTCACCCAATTGCAAATCACCGCCAGCAACACCGCCGGGCCTAACAAATCGTTCCCCGCACCTGCGACGACTAACGATTCCATCACCATGAATCGCGGCCAGAAAGCGAGGTTGAACGTCCTCGCGAA
>JBBQDJ010000272.1:0-5779 GCA_038319595.1 Verrucomicrobiales bacterium | reverse complement strand
GCTGCTCAGGATCAGCCTGGTGTTAAGAACCGGCGAAAGCCCCATGCTGCTGCCGCGGACAAGAGCGGTGGCAAAATTGCTGCCGCGGGCGAACCCTGACGCCGTCAGCGTGTCGGTAGTAGTCCCGCTGCCGCCGTTGTTGATGGTGACGATGCCGTTGCCCAAGCCCAGAGTCAGCGTCCCGAAGGACTCCGAGGAATTGGTTGCCGCAGTGGTGGTGCCGTTCATGCGCAGTTCACCACCCAGATTGAGCGTGACCGCGATGTTGGCGATGCGATCCACGGCTCCGTCGGCAACGCCGACATAGTCGAGATTCAAATTGCTGCCGCTGCCGTTGATGGTATAGCTGGACGAAAGTTTGATGGTGCCGTTCGCGCCGCTCACCGTCAGCCTGCCGCCGTTCGCAACCGAGCCTGCGGTGCCGACGGTCGTCGCGCCGGTGTAGATGTTCGCGCCGGTCAGAGATAAACCTGCGGCGCCGCTTTGAGTGACGCCGGTCACCGTGCTGCCAATAATTCCAGCAATCAGAATGGGCTGACTGAGGGTCGAAGTGTTAAAGATGGCACCCGTGGTGTTTATGCTGCTGTTGATCGTAAGCGCACCGCCGCTGGCAGAAGTATTAGCAAAAGTGATGTTCTTTGCGCCATTTACGCCGTCGGTAATGGTGTGACCGTTCACCGTTGCGCCGAGGGTGACTTTGGCATTGTTATTGCCAGTGCCGCTCAAGACCAGGTTGCTGTTGAGCGCGATGTCCGTGTCCACGGTGATCAGCGAATTGTTGTTGGTGCCGTTTGAAATGTTGGAGTTGCTGGCTCCGAAGTCCAAGGTAAGAACGTTGGTAAGACTGGTGATCAGCCAACTTTGCTGGACGGCGGTGCCAGAGTTACCCCTGCCGATGTTACCAATGGTGCGAGATGTATCGAGGGTCGTCGTGGTGGTTCCCGTTCCACCAGCAGGAGGAGTGAAAGTAGCGGTGAACGTGGCACCATTGGCGATGCTGGCGGGGAGGCCCCCGTTCCAGCTCCCCGCGTCGCTCCAGTTACCATCTGCTGCGACATTCCAAGTCCCAGATGCCGCCTTTGCGGAGTCGCTGGCGAGGAGGGCGAGGCCCGCGAGGGTCATGGCGGTGGGGCTGAGGAATCTGGAACGGAGGAAACAGTTGGATCGGAATTTCATGGTTTTAGTGAGTTTGATTTGGATTTGATTAACTTTAGCGTGAAAATTGAAGGTGTGGTGGAGTTGTTTTCTCTAATTGTCCTTTCCAGGCCTGGCCCGTTGCCAGCGCGGTGGCTGATGCGGCGGTGATGCCCTTGGGTTTCCCAACAACCCTATTCCCCGGCAGTCCGAAAAGAACCCCCCATTTCGGGTGGTTTTTTGGATCGGGCAAAAAGCAGACTAAGCGGTGCTTGATCCGCTTCGGGGTTTCAACGAACCTTCCAACGATGACGGTCGTAGAGCGATTTTCCCGTGTGTCGGTCCTGGTCTGGCTGTCATCGGTCGTTTTTTCCGGCTGCCCGGTGATGGGCTCTCCGGGGCCATCCTCGTTTCTGACTCGCTACTGGCTGACCACGGACGGACTGCCGCGCAACACGCCGACCAAGGTTTGCCAGGCACCGGATGGCGACCTGTGGATCGCCTCGAATGCGGGGATTTCCCGTTTTGATGGCGTCCGGTTCGAGAATTTCAGCACCCGGGACGGGCTTCCTGACAATCAGGTGCAGTGCTTGTTCTTCGATTCAAAAGGACGGCTCTGGATCGGCACGCGGAGGGGGGGGGCGATGCGGGAACACGGGAAATGGCAAACGCTGGGTCAGGAGTGGTTGGCGGGATCCTGTGCGAGCATCGCGGAAACACGCGATGGTTCGATGTGGTTTGCCAGCGGGAATTCCGTCTGGCGCTGGAAGGGTGGAAAGGCGGAACGCCTGGAGCATCCCCAGGTTCACGATCTTCAGGCGGCTGTTGATGGCTCTCTGTGGATCATCGGCTATTCAAACATCAGCCGGTGGACGGAAGGACAGGTGGAAGCAGTTCCCGAGCTCGACCGCCTGGTGGGCGGAAGGGAGATCTGGGGGATGACACCGGCAGATGATGGCAGGTGGATGGTCTTCGGGCAGGGCTTTTTGGCGCGGGGGACGGGAGCCCAATGGGAGAATCTCGTGGAAGGCATGCCGGATGCGGAGCTCAAGCATCTTTCATGCGTGGCAGCAGCCGACGGGTCGATATGGGTGGCCACCCGCAACAGCGGCATCGCGTGTTTCAAAAATGGCGTTTGGACCCGGATCGATACCAACGCCGGACTCAGCCATGACGATGTGAGGTTCCTGATGGAGGATCAGGAGGGAAATATCTGGGCCTGCACCAACGGCGGTGGCCTTGATCAGGTGCGCCACCGTCGCATCGAGGTTTTCGCCCTGAAAGAGGGTCTTGGCAAACAGGTGACGACCGCGCTAATCACCGACGCACGCGGGCAAATCTTTGCCGGAACGGACGGCGGCGGTCTCAAACGTCTGGAAGGGAATGCCTTCGTGCCGGCACTGCTGGAGAACAGCGAGAAGGAACGTTTCGTCTGGTCACTTTGCGACGATGGTGCCGGAGGATTGTGGATTGGAACCTTCGACCAAGGACTGATTCACCGGCAGAATGGACAGCGCCGCATCCTCACCACCCGGGACGGATTGACGAGCAACTGGATTCACGGATTGCACCTCGACCGCGCGGGCGACGTGTGGATCGGCACGCACAACGGGGGCATCCAGCGAATCCACAACGGAGTTTTACTAACCGAGCGCGGCTCTCAGGGCGGGCCTGAGATTCCGGTGACCGGATTTCTCGAACGCCGCGACGGCGAGCTGTGGGCTTACACCGCCGGCAACGGCATTCTTCGGCGGAGCGGGCATCAATGGCAACCGCTCGACGGCGCACAAGGACTGCCCAACACCACCGTCGGAGCGCTCCACGAGGATGAGCAAGGCCGGGTCTGGGTCGGAATCGCGGGGCGGGGACTGGCATTCTGGAATGGGCAGGGCTACTCGTTCTGTGATGTCGGCCACGGTCTCGCCAGCGACATTGTATCGCAGATCCTCGATGACTCGCGGGGTAACCTCTGGCTCGGAACCCAGATCGGACTCCAGCGGTTTTCCATGCAAGACCTGCTCGCCGTTGCCACAGGAAGCCGGGAAAATCTCGTGACGGCCAATCTCTACGGCCGGGAAGAGGGACTACCTTTGCCTCAGTTCTCCAGCGGCCATGGAAATATGGCAGTCAAGGCGCGGGACGGCGGACTGTGGTTCTCGATGGCGGCAGGTGCGGTGCGGGTCCCTCCGAAGACGGACGAATCCCCCGAAGTGCCGCTGCCCCTGCGGATCCAATCGGTCGAGACGGATGGTCGGACGCTTTGGCATTATGAATGGGACACGCGGAAACTTTTGGAGCTGGAAAATCTGAAAGGGGCCGTTGAATTTCATTTTGCCGCGCCGTCGTTCAACAATCCCGAGAAACTGCGTTTTCGCTACAGGCTCGCGGGCTTGAATGATTCATGGATGGACAACGACGGCAGGCGGATGGTTGCCTTCCCGACACTTCCGCCCGGCAAGTTCCGTTTTGAAGTCTCCGCCGCGCGTCCGGGAAGCGGTCGGGAAGACGCAATTGCGGGGATCGATTTCCGCATCAAACCGAAGTTCTGGCAGACATGGTGGTTCCTCGCCGCATGCATTTTCTGCGGATCCGCGGCAGTCGCCATGTCAGCCCGCTGGTGGTCGCTGCGCCGGGTGGGGAGGCGCATGGCGATTCTCGAACAAGAGCGGAAGGTGGAAGGCGAACGGGCGCGAATCGCACAGGATCTCCATGACGATCTCGGGGCCACGCTCACGGAAATCAATTTTCTCGGCGTCCTCGGAGCATCGCATGCGAACTCGCCCGCCACCCGTGACCGGCTGGAGGGCATCGTCGAGCGTGCCCAACGCATGGCGAAATCTCTCGATGAGATCGTCTGGACGGTGAACCCCGCCAACGACTCGCTGTCCTCGACCGTGAACTATCTTTGCTCCCGCGCGCAGGAGAGCTTGTCCTCGGCCAATCTCCGCTGCCGGCTGGAAGTCGCGGAGGAACTCCCCGCCATCGTTCTGGATTCGGAGCTGCGCCATCACCTGCTCATGGCGGTGAACGAGGCGGTGAACAACGTGATGAAACACGCGTCCGCCACGGAGGTGCGCCTGTCCATCCGGCACCAGCATGGTTCGCTCGTCGTGACCATCGCGGATGACGGCTGCGGGTTTGATCCTGACGCGGTGGAGGAGGGTCGCAATGGCTTGGGAAACATGCGGAAGCGCATGGAAAGCGAAGGAGGATCCTGCGTGATACTCAGCCAGCCGGGGCAAGCGACCCAGGTGATTCTCACGTTCCCGGTTTCACGAGGAAATGGGAAGCCCCGGCGCATTTCCACCCCATCGGGTGGTTAATGCTGACACGGAACCCTGTTTGAATAGCATCATGCCAAATCAGACCACCATGGCCCGCATCATGATCGTGGAGGACAACAACGTCGTCCGTTCAAGCCTCGAGGAACTCGTCAACTCCATCCCCGGATGCGAGTGCATCGGATCTTGCGCGAACGGTGAGGAAGGCTTGAAACTGATCCCACGCATGGAGCCCGATTTGGTGATGATGGACATCCATCTTCCGAATCTCTCCGGCATCGAATGCACGGCCAAACTGAAGGAGCTCATGCCCGGGCTTTCGGTGCTCATTCTCACCGTTTATGAGGATGAAACGAAGATCTTCCAGGCGCTCAAGGCCGGCGCGAGCGGCTACATCCTGAAGCGCAGTGACCCGCGGGAAATCATCACGGCCATCGAGGAGGTGCTCGCGGGCGGAGCACCGATGACCAGCAGCATCGGCCGCAAGGTCGTGGAATCCTTCCGCGGGGCCAGCGCGCCAAAGGACGGCAAGGACGCGCTTTCCCGGCGGGAGACCGAGATCCTCGAGGTTCTTTCCCAAGGCCTCTCCAACAAGGAGATCGCGGAACATCTCAGTATCAACGTGGAAACCGTGAGATGGCATCTGAAACAGATTTATGAAAAGCTCCACGTCCACAGCCGGACGAAGGTCGCCTTGAAATTCCTTGGCATGCGGGAAAAAGGAAAGTGAAGCTGCTTGCCACGTGAAATGTAAAAATGTGTGGAGCGACGGGACACGCGCAGCAGGGGCAGGAGCGTGGGGTCGATAATTCCGTTAGTGCTAGTTCATGCCAAGGGAGAGCGTGGTGTTTTTCTGGTTCAACTCCCAAGCGTCGCTCAAGGCCACGCCTTGGGAATAGTAGTCGTGGATTTCCAGGCATGTCTCACTTCCAGTATTGCAGGAACTGACACTGGCTTGGTAGGCTCAGCAATCGTCTGAAAACCCGGATGTCGTAACCATGGAAAATACCCAGCCCTCCTCAGAGCTCGACCGCAGCGACATGCTGCGGCAATTGATGGATCACATATCCGACAATATCTACTTCATGGACCGTGAAGGGAAGATTGTCCTCATCAGTCAATGGGGGGCGAAATGGCTGGGATATGATTCTCCGGAGCAATTGATCGGCAAGACGGATTTCGATCTGTTTACGGAAGAGCACGCCGCAGCGGCATTCGCGGATGAACAGCGGATCATCGAGACTGGAGAGCCGGTGATCGGCATCGAGGAAAAGGAGATCGGATCCTTCTTTTCACCGATGGACTCACGGAAATGCCCCCAGCCCCATCGAGCGACGAGGATCTGGGCATTGAGGGTCTCATTC
>JBBQDJ010000271.1:0-5804 GCA_038319595.1 Verrucomicrobiales bacterium | reverse complement strand
CGGATGCAGGACCTCGGCGAGTTCATGAAGGGACTGCTGCAACGGTTCACCCAGTGGTTCAACCGGGCGCATTCCAGAACCGGGCGGCTGTGGGAGGATCGCTTCAAGAGTTTGATCGTGGAGGATGGGGTGGCGGCGAAGACGATTTCCGCCTACATCGACCTGAATCCGGTGCGCGCGGGGATGGTGCAGGATCCGGCGGATTACCGCTGGAGCAGCTACGGCGAAGCGATCGGCGGTGGAGCGAAAGGCAATGGTAAAACGGCTCGTGCCGGTCTGGTCCGTGCTCTGCGAGCCCATCAGGGCACTGGCGCAGATGCGGATTTGTGGTCTGGCGAGGTGTCGCAGGAATACCGGAAACTGTTGATGGCGGGTGCCGTTGGGAAAGCGGCCGAGGTGATAGCCCGGGATGGAAAACCCACCGTGAAGACATTGCGCAAAGGGATTTCAAAAGAGGATGCGGAAAAAGGCCAGTCCGTTGATGGGGAGATTCCTTTCGGGAAAATGCTGCGCTGCCGAGTCCGTTATTTCACGGACGGTGCAGTGATCGGCAGCCGGGCATTCGTGGACGAGGCGTTTGTGAAATCACGTGAGCGCTTCGGCTCGAAACGGAAGAGTGGCGCAAGGAAATTCAAGGGTAATGCCGCACCGGCAGGTGGAATTTTATGGAGTCTGCGAGATCTGAAGAAGGGTCTTGCGAGATAGGATGCAAGAGCTGCCAATTGCGATGCGAGCGGTCATCCATGCTTGGCATCACCAGGATTTTGATAACAGAATAACAGAAGGCATGTCTCTCTATTTACAGTGAAAAACGGTGATCTGCTTGTGTTGGAAGCCCACACCACTGGCAGACCCGGCGCGGGTCCCTTCTACGGCGACCTTCAGGCACAAACAGCGATTCATCCGGCGATGATGCCAAAGGGGAATTGAAAGCTCATCCGCCGGCCTTTGCGAGTTTCCGCACGGCGAGAACGAGGGACCCGGCGACGATTCCCCAGAAGGCGGAGCCGATGCCGGAGAAGGAGATGCCTGATAGAACGACGAAATAGCTGACAACCGAGGCCTCGCGATAACGCTCGTCAGCCGTCGCCGCAGCGAGTCCGCTGCCGATGGTGCCCAATAGCGCGAGACCGGCGAGCGCCAACACGAACTCATGCGGAAACGCGGTAAACAGTCCGGTGAGGGTTGCGCCGAAGACGCCGATCAAGCCGTAGAAAAATCCGGCGGAGATGGCGGCGACGTAGCGTTTATTGGGATCGGGATGCGCTTCCGGCCCCATGCAGAAGGCCGCCGTGATCGCTGCTAAATTCAGGGTGAATCCGCCGAACGGAGCGACTAGCAGATTCGCCAGTCCCGACCAGCCGATGATTTTCGAAATGGGCGGATGATAGTCGTGGGCCTTGAAGACCGCGACGCCGGGAAGGTTCTGTGAGGCCATGGTCACAATGAAAAGCGGCAACGCCACGCCGATCAACGTGCGGAAGGAGAACTCCGGTGTCACCCACACCGGCCGGGTGAACTCCATGGGCACCGCACTGCCGTGGAAGTTCCCTTGGAACATTACGATCAATACGCCTAACAAAAGCATCACTGGCACGTTCGCACGCGGCCAGAAACTCCGCCCGATTACATAGGCAAAAAACATCGGCAGGATCAGCCCGGGATTGGATGGAGCGGCCGCGAACGCATCGAGCGCGAACTTCGACAACACGCCTGCTAACAGCGCGGAAGCCATCGGCAGCGGAAGGCGGTTCATGATTTTCTCAAAGCCGCCAGAGAATCCTGCTAGAGTGATCATGGCGGCGCAGGAGATAAACGCGCCGACGGCCTGTGGCAGCGTTAGATGGCCTTCCGCCGCGGCACTTGCGATCACCGCGGCACCGGGCGTGGACCAGGCGATCAAAATCGGCAGTCGATAGACGAGTGACAGGACGATGCTGGTCACCCCCATCCCGATGCCAAGCGCCCACAGCCAGGACGCCGTTTGCGCCGGGGTAGCGGAGAGGGCCTGCGCCGCTTGGAAAATCAGTGCCACCGAACTGGTGAAGCCGATCAGCACCGCCACGAAACCGGCGACCACCGCGGAGAATGAGAAATCCTTAAACATCGGCCACGCATCGTTTCCCAAGGTCGGCAGCGGCACAAGGCGCGATTGGTCAGCCGTCCAGCGCCTTCGTCATCCATTCCAGCATGCGTTTCCGATAGGCCCCGTCGTCATCGGAAAGCGCGGTGCCGTGGCGGCCGGATTTCACTTCAAACAGGGTCTTCGGCTGGCTAGCGGTTTCAAACAGCAGGCGGCCTTGGGTGACGGGAACCACTTCGTCGCGGGTGCCGTGGACGACGAGCAGCGGGACCGGTGCGAGCTTACTAACGAAATCCTTGGGCGCGAGTTCGTCCGTGACGAGGCTGGCTCCGAGTTGACCGCCAATGATGCGGGCCATCGCCTGATAGGAAGCAAACGCACCGTCGATGATGATCGCGCGAAGTCCCTTCACCGGGGTTTCGCCGAGGGCGGTGACGGATTGCGCACCGCCGAGACTATGGCCGTAGGAAATGAGCCGGCGGTGATCGATGTCGGGACGTTTGAGGGCATAGGCGAAGGCGGCTTTCACATCATCGATCATTCCTCGACGATCGACCGTACCGCCAGATTTTCCAAAGCCGCGATAGTCGTAAACCAGCACGTTGTATCCGGCCTCCGCGAGCCAGGCGCAGAAGCCGAGATGATAGCTGATCGATCCGGCGTTTCCATGAGAGAAGACGACAGTGGCCTTGGCGGTCTTCGCGGTTTTGTCCTTCGCGGGGATGAACCAACCGTGGAGCGGCGTGCCGTCGGCGGATTTGAAATCGACGGCTTCGAATTTCAATCCCCAGGACGCGGGCGTGGACGGTTCGTCACGGGTGGGAAAGTAGAACAACTGGTTGCCGCCGTTTTTACCGAGGGCTCCCTGCGCGAATTGGCTGAGTTTTCCGTCCTTATCTTCCAGCAGCGCACGTATGCCGTCGACACTCGCGGGCGGGGTGTTCTGCGCCCCGGTGATGAGGGAAGTCGTCAGCAGCAGAGCGGAAATGCGGGCACGCATGATGGTAAAATCGACACGCGGATTCCGATTTGTCGAGCGAAAGAATCCCACACCGCCGCTTGCAGCGAGTGGATTGGTGGTTATTCTGGGAGGATCATGCTCGCACCATCTACTCTGATTTTCGCTTCACTCTGCGCGGTTTCCCTCGCTGCCGTCCGGTCCGGTAAGGCCACGGCGGAATGGATCACTTCATCATCCACTTGCGCGGCGGGCAGCCAGGTGAAAACCGGAATCCGGCTGGTGGTGGACGAAGGCTATCACACTTACTGGCTCAACCCCGGCGATGGCGGGATGAAGACTTCCGTGAAATGGGATCTTCCGGAAGGCTGGGCTGCCGGGAATCTGGAACACCCATTTCCGAAGCGCTTTATGACCGGCGATTTGCCCGGCTTCGGGTATGAGGGGACTGTCATTTTCCCGCTGAACCTAACAGCCCCGGCGGGTTTCTCCGGCGAAGTAAAATTGAAGGGAACCCTTTCTTGGCTGACTTGCGACAACAAGGGTTGCATCCCAGGCGATGCCGAGCTCGAACTGATCCTGAAATCCGGCGATCCCGCGCCGACAGCCGAAACGAGAACCATCGATGAGGCCCTGGCAAAGATCCCACAACCCCAGCAAGGATGGGTGCATCTCGTGGTCACTGAGAAGGCGAAGGCCATGGGGCTGAGAATCGAAGCACACGTGAGCCGACCGCTGGATCTCGAAGGATACGAGATTTTTCCCGCGACCGCGGAGGTCATCGATCCGGCGGCGAAGATCCAATTCACCCGCAGCGGTGCTGAATGGTTAGCCGAAGTGCCAAAAAGCGAATACGCGACCGAGGCGGTTTCGGAACTCACCCTTGTCCTCGTGCCGAAATCCGGCCAAGCGCCTCTGTCGCTGACATGGAAAGCGGGCGACCGCTAAAACCGATTCGACAAATCCAGATGATGCGCCACTTTCCATGCTGAATTCTCAAACTCCCCAAATCATTATGAAATCGCTCCTCATCACCACCCTCATCGGCGCTGCCGCACTCGTCACCGCCACCGCCGCCGAAATCGGTCAAAGCGCTCCTGCTTTCGAAGCCAAGGACCTGAACGGCAAGACCGTCTCGCTCTCCGAACTCAAGGACAAGGTCGTCGTTTTCGAATGGGTCAACTTCGGTTGCCCGTTCGTGAAGAAGCACTATGGCTCCGGCAACATGCAGAAACTCCAAGCCGATTACACGGCCAAGGGCGTGGTCTGGATCGCGGTGGACTCGGCGGCCAAGGGCAAGGAAGACGATCAGGAAGCCAGTAAGATGGCCAAGATCGCCAAGGAAAACGGCGATAAGTCGACGCATTTCATCCTCGATATGGATGGCAAGATCGGCAAGGCCTTCGGTGCCAAGGTCACCCCGCAAATGTTCATCGTGAACAAGGAAGGCACGCTAGTTTACAGCGGTGCTATTGACTCGAAGGCCACGACGAATCAAGAGGACGTGGCCACCGCCGACAAGCTGTTCGCCAATGCGCTGGACGCCGTGCTCGCCGGCAAAGAAGTGGTGAACGCCAAGAACCAGCCGTATGGATGCGGTGTGAAGTATTGAATCTTCGCGCGGCATAGCGACAAGCCGGCCGGAAAATTTCAGATCTTCACTTCTCCCGCTTGATCACGGAAGTTCCGTCTTTCACCGTATCGGGCGGGTGGAGGAGCACTTCGTCACCGGCGCTAACACCTGATAGAATTTGGGTAAAACGGCCATCGGAGTGACCGGCTTCGATCGGAGTGAGTTTGGCCGTGCCGTCCCGGAAGACATAAGCTTTCCAAGTATTACCCTCGCGGAACAATCCTCCTGCGGGAACCATCAGGACGTCGTCGGCATGCCAGACGGCGACGCGGACCTCCACCCGGTAGCGATCTCCAAGCGCCTTGGCGGTTTCCGGGACGTTCACCAGATCGCTGAGGACGATGACCCGCTGCTCCTCGACGCCGAGGGCGGAAATCTTGGTGAAGGCTGCGGGTTCGATGCGGCGGACGCGACCTGTTAGCGGAATTTCCCCACCCCATTGTTCGATTTCCACGGCGTCGCCCGGATGAATGGTCACCGCATCCCGTGAGAGGATTTCCGCCTCGATCTCGATGTCCGCCGGGTCGCCGACCTCGAGGATTTGCGTGCCGGGAGACACGACCATTTCACTTTCTTGCATCACCTTGAGCACGCGGCCCGCGACAGGGGACCTCACTTCTACCAGATTTCCCGCCGTGGTGGCTTCTGGGCGGTCGAGGGCGGCGCGGGCTTGGGCGAGTTCGTAGTCGATGACTTGCAGGGAAAACTCAGCGGCGCGGACTTCGGCGGCGCGCATCGAGGATTCCATGTCGGCACGGTCGCGATCCGACTCAGACACGGTGCCGGACTTGGTCACGGATCGCACGCGTCCGAGCTGCGCCTCAGCCATCTTCGAGGCGGCGCGGCTGGCTTCGAGTGATTCGGCAGCACGTTTGCGGGAAGCTTCTTGCATGGCGACCACCGCCTCCGCCTCCGCCCGGGCGCGGGGGTCTAACAACGGCGGGGCGACAGGCTCGATCACGGTGATAACCGTCTCTCCCGCCTTCACCTCGTCGCCGGGCTTGAGCGGCACCCGGCGCATTTTTCCCGCCACGGGAGCGGCGACGATGTAGCGGTTTCTGACCCGTGTCTTGCCTTCCTCGGAGACCCGGACGGTCAAGGGGCCGCGGGCCGCGGTGCCGGTCTCGATG
>JBBQDJ010000270.1:0-5806 GCA_038319595.1 Verrucomicrobiales bacterium | reverse complement strand
CCTAACGGTTTCCCCGAGATCTCCCAAAAGCGGAAAGTGATGGGTCCGTCACCGGCATCAGCAGTGCTGACCACGGTCACACAACGGAGGCCGTCCTCGCTTTCGGCATACCACGTGGGTTCCACGGTTTCACCTTCGAGTTCCACTTTGGCGAAGTCCCGCCTCGGGATCGCGCGTTCGAGGTGGTGCGGACTAACAGGTGGTGGCGACGGCGGATTCGCTTCGGGCAGCCAAAAGGAGCGTTGTTGAAACAAGGTCCAGATGCGGATGGCGGCGCTTGCATGGCCGGCTCTGGCGGAGCGGGCAAGGTAGGCGAGGCCGCCGCGAGCGGTATTGGATTTCGCGAGGCGGTTGATGCCTTCCTGGAAATCCGAAGCCGCAAGCGTAGAAACGGCTTGGCGCTTTTCCATTTCGGCCACTCCCCGCGCCGTCTCTGCGGCCTGGCGTTGGGTGTTGGCGTCGCGCCGTTGAAGATCGGCGTCTTTCCTGCGCTCGTTGGCCACCCAGCCAAGCACGGCGGCGGTTCCGGCCAGCAGCGCGAAAACCGCTGTCAATGAGGTGAGCCATCGCGCCCGTTGTCTCGCCCGCCGCAGTTGTCGCACCTTGTCGCGCTGGGTCAGTTCACCCAGCGGCATGCCGATGGCACCGGCGATGACCTTGAGTTTGGCGAGTTCAAGCCGCTCCGCATACTCGCGGACGGCCTCCGCGCGCTGGGCTCGCGTCATGCCGGGATCCTTCTCCAACGATTCCTGATAGGCGGCCGCGGTGGTCCACCCTTGCCCGGGCATTCCACCGGGGCGGCAGTCTGCGGCAATCGGCTCCGTGCGCTGTGACCAATCGATACGGCCGGTCTCATCAGGCACGCCGAATTTCAATGGCTCGGGAAAACATTCGGCCGCAGCTCCCAGCCGGGCGAGTTTCTCCGGATCATCGGAGGCGTTGGGCTCGCCGTCGATCATCAGCGCGAGGATGCGGTGGCTTCTGCCGATTTCCTTGAAGTGGCGAATCTCGTCGGCGACAAACCGCGACTGCACCGCCCGCGGCGAACACAGCACCACTAACAGACTACTATTCTCCAAAGCGCGCCGGATGTTGACCGAAAGATCGGCGTCGGCTGGCAGTTCCTCCTCGTCGCGGAAGACCGGATAGAGCGTCGATGGCACGGGTTCGCCGCGTTGGTTCAGTTTTCCTATCAGGTCGCCGGGGATGTCATAGTTTTCCACTGACTCATGCAGCCAGGTGGCCCATTTGCGGCCCATTTCCAAGTTGTCCGCGTGGCGGTAGGAAATGAAGATCGCGTAGCGGCGTGGTTCGCTCGCGCGGGGAGGATTCTTGGCGGACATGGGGATTCTTGAAATGGCGAATTCAGCCTTGGGCGACTTTTTTCCGATAGGCCAGCGGGCTGATGCCGACGGCCTGTTTGAACTGTCGCGAAAACGCCGATTGATCGGAATAGCCGCACGAGAGGGCGATCTGCGCGATAGCCTCGGTGGTATTGGAGAGGCGCAGGCAGGCGGCATCGATACGGACCTTCACGAGATACTGCCCAGCAGTGAGATGGAAGAGCGAACGGATGCGCTGGTCGAACTGATAGACCGAGAGTCCCGCCATTTCGGCAAGGCCGGGGAGCCGCAGCGCCTCATCGTAGTGGCGGTGGATATGGTCGATGGCGGCAGACATCGCCGCGAAGTCCCCGCCCGGGTCACCCGGTGAATGCAGGTCGCGCGAGATGCCGCAAATCCCTGCGACCCGGCCGTTTTTCCCCATGACCGGCTCCTTGTAAGTAAGGCACCATCCACTGCGGCCGCCTGGATAGAGGTGGAGTTCGAGGTGATCGCGGATGGGATTTCCACCGCGCAGGATCTCCCGGTCCTGCAGCGCGAATGCCTTGCCGAGCGGTGCTGGAAACAATTCTTCCGCAGTGAGCCCCAAGGCCGCTTCCTTGCCGGCCAATCCGCAGCGGGCGGCCAGCGTGTCGTTCACCGCCATATAGCGCCCGACCGCATCTTTAACGAAAAAAACGATGTCCGGCACACCGTCAAACAGCCGGTCCACGGGCAGAATGCCAACGAGCGACTCAAAGAATGATTTGCGATATGATGCGGCGCTGCCCATGTTGGTTTTCCCGATGCGGATTTCCTATACGAATTCGAAAGCCGCCGCTAGAGCATTCGCCAAGACCCCGCTGCTATATATCATTCTCAATCATGAGCCAAGTCCGTCTCCAAATCATTGATTCGCATACCGAAGGTGAGCCTACGCGGGTGGTGATTTCAGGTGCCCCGAATCTGGGAACCGGCACGATGGCGGAAAAGGCGAAACGCCTGCGCGAGCAGCACGACTGGCTGCGCAGCGCCGTCTGCAACGAACCCCGCGGCCATGATGCGATGGTCGGTGCCGTGATCTGCGAACCTTCCGAACCCGACTGCATCTGCGGCGCGATCTTTTTCAACAATCTCACCACGCTCAACCACTGCATCCACGCCGCCATCGGCCTGACCGTGACCCTCGCGCACCTCGGGAAAATCGGCGTAGGATCCCACCGCATCGACACGCCCGTCGGCGTAATCGTGGCGACCTTGTCCGACGACGACTCCGTCGAAATCGCGAATGTCCCCAGCTACCGCAAGGCCGCCGCCGTGCCAGTCGAAGTCCCCGGGTTCGGCATCGTCCGTGGCGACATCGCCTGGGCCGGAAACTGGTTTTTCCTCATCGATCAACAAGGTCCTCGTGTGGATTTCGCCAATCTTGAAGCGCTGGTCAATTTCACCTCGATGGTTCGTCTCGAACTCGAAAAACGCGGCATCACCGGCGACGACGGCATGGAAATCGACCACATCGAGGTGTTCGGTCCGCCGTCCGATCCAGCTTTGGCGGACAGCCGAAATTTCGTCCTCTGCCCAGGCAAGGCCTACGACCGCTCACCCTGCGGCACCGGCACCAGCGCCAAACTCGCCTGCCTCCACGCCGACGGTAAACTCGCCCCCGGCCAAATCTGGCGACAAGCCGGTATCCTCGACACCGTCTTCCAAGGCAGCGTTAAAGAACTGCCTGACGGCACAATCATCCCCCGCGTCTCCGGTCGCGCTTGGGTAAATGGCGAGAGCACTTACCTTTTCGATCCCGCCGACCCATTCCGCAACGGCATTCCCTCTCCCATCTAACACACATATCATCATGAGCATTCAATGGAAGGGCGTCATGCCCGCAACCCTCACGCAATTCAACGCCGACCTCACCATCGACCATGGCATCATGGCCGAGCACGGCAAGTGGCTCATCGAAAACGGCTGCTCCGCCATCGTCGTCCACGGCTCGCTCGGCGAGGGCGCCACGCTTTCCTTCGAGGAAAAAATCGCACTGCAGAAAACCTACGTCGCCGCCGTGCCTAACACCCCGATCATCCCCGGCGTCGCCGCGCTTTCCACCAAGGAAGCCGTCGATATCGCGAAAGCCGCGAAAGACAACGGCTGCCGAGGCCTGATGGTGTTGCCACCTTACCTTTACTCGTCCGACTGGCGTGAAATGAAGGCCCACATGACCGCCGTCATCAGTGCCACCGACCTGCCGTGCATCATTTATAACAACCCGGTCGCCTACAAAACCGACTTCACGCCCGCCCACATCAAGGAGCTCGCCGACGAGCTTCCCAACGTCGAATCCGTCAAGGAATCCTCCACCGACGCCCGCCGCATCGCCGGCATCCGCGAACTCTGCGGAGACCGCGTGACGCTCGGAGTCGGCGTCGATGATTGCGCGCTGGAAGGTGCCGCGATGGGCGCGAAATTCTGGATCACCGGTGTCGGCGATGCGTTCCCAGCCTACAACGTGAAACTCTGGGACCTCGCCACTAGCGGGAAAATCGAGGAAGCGATGCCGCTCTACCATTGGATGCTACCGATGCTGCGGATGGACACCGTCGTGAAATTCGTCCAGCTCATCAAGCTCCAGCAGAACCTCGCCACCGGCGGAAAACTCGGCAACAACCGCGTCCGCCCGCCGCGTCTCGAACTCGTCGGCGCCGAACTCGCCGCCGCCACCGCCATCATCGAGCACGCACTTGCGACCGCTCCATCCCTCGACTAAAAGTGGCTGGAGCATCCCTGCTCCAGTCCATTGCAGGGGGCGTATCGCCCCCTGTTTTGTCTCTACACTTCCCTACTCCCATGATCACTCCACTTCTCGGCACTTCCTTCATCGGCTACTCCCGTTCCACCAGCACCGAACCTTGCGGAAACGGCATCCAGCCCGGCACCGGCACTTTGTTAGAGCCCGCTTATCTAACCGCCACGCCCGCTGAAGTGGATCATGCCCTGGCTCTCGCCGCCGCCGCGTTTCCCGCCTACTCGGATCTATCAGGCAAGACCCGCGCCGGATTCCTGCGCGCCATCGCCACGGAAATCGAAACCGTCGTCGATGACATCGTCGCACGCGGCATCCTGGAAACCGGTCTGCCCGAACCCCGCCTGCGCGGTGAAACGGCGCGCACCACCGGCCAGCTCCGGATGTTTGCCAATCTCATCGAAGAAGGCTCATGGGTCGATGCCCGCATCGATCGCGCCGATCCCGACCGCAAGCCGATCCCGAAAGTCGATCTCCGCTCGATGCTGCGCCCGCTCGGTCCCGTCGCCGTTTTCTGCGCTAGCAATTTCCCGATGGCCTACTCAGTCGCCGGTGGTGACACCGCCTCCGCCCTAGCAGCGGGTTGCCCGGTCATCGTCATCGCCCACGCGTCGCATCCGGGAGTCGCGGAAATCGTCGCCGCCGCCGTGATCCGCGCCGCGAAACTCACTAACATGCCAGAAGGCGTGTTCTCCGTGCTTTACGGCGGAGGTCGCAAGGTCGGCCAGGCCGTCGTCAAACATCCCGTCACCCAAGCGGTCGGTTTCACCGGTTCCCGCGCAGGTGGCACGGCGCTGATGGACTCCGCCGCGAACCGCAAGCAACCCATCCCCGTTTACGCGGAGATGAGTTCCGTCAATCCGGTCGTCATGCTTCCTGGAGCCTTCGAGCGCGGTGAGGAAGCGCTGGCCGAAGCTTTTTACGGATCGCTCACCCTCGGCGTCGGCCAGTTCTGCACCAACCCCGGCCTCGTCTTCATTCCCGAAGGAAAAGGACAGGCGTTTCTCGCCAAACTCAAGTCCCTCACCGAGGCCGGATCTCCCGGCATGATGCTCAACGCCGGAATTTGCAAATCCTTCGCCGACTCGAAATCCACCTTCGCATCGGCCCCAGGCGTCGAAACCCTCGCCCTCTCAACGACCCAAGCCGCCGCAGGCCAAGGCTCGCCCGCCGTATTCACCGTTTCCGTTGAAAACTTCCTGAAAAACGAAGCGCTCCAAGGCGAAATGTTCGGCCCCGCCACCTTGATCGTGCAGGGAACCCTGGAGGAAATCGAAGCCGCCATCCCGCACCTCGAAGGCCAGCTCACCGCCAGCCTCCACGCCACCGACGCCGAGCTGACCGCCCACCGGTCATTGGTCGCCGCCCTCCAACAGCGTGCCGGCCGCCTCATCTTCAACGGCTTCCCCACCGGCGTCGAAGTCTGCAACAGCATCGTCCACGGCGGCCCCTTCCCCGCTACCTCGGACGGGCGCAGTACTTCCGTCGGCACCATGGCCATCTTCCGCTTCTGCCGCGCCATCGCCTGGCAAAGCTTCCCGGACGCCGCCCTTCCAGCAGAACTTCAGGAAGCAAATCCGCTGGGCATCAAGCGGATGGAGTGATCTTCCAGTTACAAAATCACAAGGGCGTGGCGGCGGTTTGCAACCGCCATGCCAATATCAACGGGTAACTACGGTTAGGA
>JBBQDJ010000269.1:0-5815 GCA_038319595.1 Verrucomicrobiales bacterium | reverse complement strand
GTCACGGCGATCCTCAATCCGTTGGTTGAGAACCAGCGGGTTCCCATCACCTTGGAGCTCACGTGGACGCCTGACGGTCCTGACGGAGTCCCGATTCTCCGAGTCCTGAGGCTGGTCTCACTGAAGTGGAGCCACTGAGATTGGCTGGCTCCCTTCGATCCCGCCATTATGCCGGCGCTCCAACTGCACCCGGAATCGGCCCAGGTCCTTCCGGACGATCTTCTTCGGTGGCTTTGGCGACCGGCTTTTTCTTGAGTTCGTCAGGAATCGGCGGTGGCTTGGGGGCGGAAGGAGGATTGCGCATTTCACCGAAGTCGATGATGTCGCGGAGGTGGACGGCGTCGAGGGTTTCGAACTCCAGCAGAGCCTTGGCGATGAGTTCCACCTTGTCGCGGCCCTCGTTGAGAATGCGGGTGGCAATTTCGTAGGCGTCGTCGATGAAGCGTTTGATTTCCTCGTCGATGATCTGGGCCGTGCTCTCGCTGTAGTTGGTGCGCCGACCACCCATGTCACCACGACCGAGGAAGACCGGGCCGTCGCCTTCGCCGTATTCGACCATGCCGAGTTTGTCGCTCATGCCCCATTCGCAAACCATGTGGCGGGCGAGCGAGGTGGCTTGGCGGATGTCGCCGGAAGCGCCGTTAGAAACATCGTCGCTGTGAAAACCTTCCGCGATGCGACCGCCCATCGTGACGATGAGATTGGCGAGGGCCTCTTTTCGCTGAGTCGAATACTTGTCGCCGTCAGGGAGATACATTGTAGCACCGAGGTAAGGACCACGAGGAATGATGGTGACCTTGTGAAGCGGGTTGGTGTCCGGTAGGACCATGTTCAAATAGGCGTGGCCCGCTTCGTGCCAGGCGGTGCCAGTTTTTTCCTTGTCGGACATGGCGAGGCTGCGGCGTTCACGGCCCCAGCGGACCTTATCGCGGGCTTCTTCCATTTCGTCGAGGGTCACGGCGGAGAGTCCGCGACGGGCGGCTAACAGCGCGGCCTCGTTGATGAGGTTCGCAAGTTCGGCTCCGGAGAAACCGGGAGTGCCCTTGGCGATCTTGGAGAGATCGACCCCACCGGCCAGTTTGATCTTCTTGACGTGGACACGAAGGATTTCCTCGCGGCCGTTCACGTCGGGAAGCGAGATGGTCACCTGGCGGTCGAAACGGCCGGGACGCAGCAGTGCGGGATCGAGAACGTCGGGTCGGTTCGTCGCCGCGATGATGATGACGCCTTCTTGCGTGTCAAAGCCGTCCATCTCGACGAGGAGTTGGTTGAGCGTTTGCTCGCGCTCGTCGTGACCACCGCCCATGCCGTGGCCGCGATGGCGTCCGACGGCGTCGATCTCATCAATGAAAATCAGGCAGGGCGCGTGCTTGCGACCTTGTTCGAACATATCCCGGACGCGGGATGCGCCGACGCCGACGAACATTTCGACGAAGTCGGATCCGGAGATGGAGAAGAACGGCACATCCGCCTCACCGGCGATCGCACGGGCCAATAGCGTCTTACCGGTGCCGGGAGATCCGACCATCAGCACGCCTTTCGGAATCGAGCCACCGAGCTTCTGGAACTTGCGGGGATCGCGGAGGAAATCGACGATTTCAAACAATTCCTCCTTCGCTTCCTGAATCCCGGCGACATCCTTAAAGGTGACCTTGTTGCGGTCCATCGTGAGCAGGCGGGCCTTGCTCTTGCCGAACGACATCGCGCCGCGACCGGCGGATTTCATTTGCTGGCGGAAGAGGAAAAACAAGACGCCCATGATCAGCAACAGCGGTAGAAACATCGTGAGCATGCCGCTCAGGTAGTCCTTGTTGCGCTTGTAGACGGCTTTGTCCTTAACCAGTTTATTGAGGTCGTCGCTTTGGATCGCAGTGGAAACAGCGACGCTGAACGGGATGGCATCCGCAACTTTTCCCTCGGCGTTCACTTTCGGCGGAGCGGCATCGACAATTTTGCGTGTTCCAACGATCACCGCATCGTCAGAGCCGGCGGTGGTGAGGACCCGGAGTGAATTTCCGCCGTCGTCGATATCTACCAGATTCAAAGCCAGCGCCTTGCGAAGGTCCGCAAGTGAGAGCGTGTCGATCGAGTCGTTTTCGAGTGGTTTTTCGGCGGCGCCATCGACTTGTTGAAAGCGAATGTTGGTTCCTAGCAACTCAATGATTTCCTTGCCTTGAAGGGCGAAATTGACCAGCACCCGAAAGTCCTTTTTAGGAGAATCCGTCTTGGGTGCCGTAGGTTCGGGAGTGATCCAGCCAGTGATGGTTGCATCAAACGAAGTGTCGGTGGTGATGACCTCCAGCGGCTGTTTGGTGTTGTCCACGAGAATACGCCCTTGGTCCCATGCCTGGCGGAACTGCGCATAGTTCAACTCCTTGGTCGCCTTGTTCGTGATCGGGTTGAAGTAGGCCACTCCGAGGATGACGGTGGCCAGACACATCAGGCCAAGCAGACGCCAGTTGAAGCCGTTGGCGTCGCCAGTGCCTCGGTTCGGGTTGTTGGAAGGCGGAGTTGAGTTCGGTGAATCGGACATGGTTGTCGTGGAAAAACCCGACGGTTGACAGCCGCGCGAATCGGGACGCGCGGGCAGATGCCCGTCTGGGGCTGATTGAGGATACCTTAAGAGGGTGAAAAGCAAACCCCTTTTTTCGCAGCTGCCCTTGCGGGTGGGCGCGGCCTCTGCCTAAAAACCTCGCGTGGATCCGCCAACCTTGCAGAAAGACCCTCCCCTGTCACCCGGGCGGCGGTTGCGATTGCTGCAATGGCTGCGGGCGATTCCCGGAGTCGGCCGGATCCGCGCGCTGCGCCCGGGAGCGGACGCTCACGTCGGCGTCTTAGTGGATGCTTTCGCGGCATTCGCCACGCTGGATGATGAGCTCAGCACGCTTGAGGCGGATCTGATCCTGGACATGCTGCGGAGTGCATTTCCTGAAGTGGACCATGGCTGGTTGGGACGCAGATTGGAGCGGGCGGTGCGAAATCCAAGACCGCTTCAGGGCTTGGCCATCGAGCTGAAGGACAGTTTCGATGACGCTGGAAAGCTGGCTCTCGGCCTCCAGCTTTTCACCCTGGTAGATGCCGCCGGGAGATCGGAGCGAAACCGATCCAGCTTTGAAATTTTCATGCGCCGTCTGGGTCGCCCCGACTATGGATTGTCCATCCTGCGTGAAATGAGGGGCGAAGCCGGCGAAGCGTTCGATGCGGAGCTACCGTTCGAGCGGTTGGTCTTCGGTCGGGACGGCGCGGATGTCCTGCTACCTCCCGCCGCCAGCGATCACGAGTTCCGTGTCTACCGGGCAGGGGATTTGATCCTCGTTAGAAATACCGGAAACTCCCCCTTGTGGATCCGTGGCCGGTCGGTGGAAACGGGATCCTTCCTGCGCATGCGGGAACGCCAACCACTGGTGGTGCCGGGGTGGACCTTGAGTCACGAGGACCTGATGTTTTTCCTCGATGCCAAGCGCACCGGGAACAAGCCCGCGATCTATCTGGAATCCGGCCCCGCCGGTTTGACTGCCGAGCGGACCCGCGGGCGCCAAAGCGAACTCCGCGTCAATTTCGGTCTTCAGGCCGAGGTCGAGGCGCTGCGGGATACCGACCTCCACGCCGGCAGCCGCGGACCGTTAAAAAAGGGCGATGTGGTGACCTGCCGCAATCACGAGCGCCTTGGCGATCTCTCCGGATTCAGTCTCTCAATCAACGATCTCAGGCGCAAGGCCACTCAATCCGGACGACGGTTCCGCCTCGCGGGTGACCGGCAGGAATACCTCGTTTCTAACGACGCCGCGTCGCTCTCCGCAGGCGATCTTTTGTTAGGCCCCAAGCTTTCGCCCAAGGCGGTTCTTTTCATCCGCTACGACGCGCAGAAGGCACAGGGGGAAATGGTGGTCCGCGAGAGCAATGGCCCTATTTTAGTCGATGGAGTCCAGGTGAAACAAACCGCCACACTTCTCGATGGCTCGCTGATCCGGCTCTCCGGCAGCCAGGCGGTGAGGTGCCGTTTCAGCGAGGGATTCCTCGATGAAGAGCGGACGCTGATTGAGTCCCTGAGGGTCGAGGATTTGATCCACGATTTCGCGCAGAATTCGCGTGCGCTCGATCACGTTAACTTCGAGGTAAAGCGCGGCGAAATGCTTTGCATCATCGGTCCCAGCGGCAGTGGCAAGAGCACTCTGCTCGCAGTTCTATCAGGTCAGCGCGAACCTACCCGCGGCAAGGTGAAATTGAACGGCATCCCGCTCTATGAGCGGCGGGAGCAACTGGTTCCCTTCATCGCCCACATGCCGCAGGAAGAGGCTCTCAATCCCCAACTAACGGTTCGCGAGCACCTGCGTCACGCCGTGACCATCCGGCGTCCGGCACTCTCGCTGGCGGAGCACGAACGCCGCGTGGACAGCATGCTGGCGGAACTCGGCTTGCAGTCCATCGCGCAACGTCGCGTCGGCTCACCCGGTGACAAGACCATCTCCGGCGGTGAGCGCAGTCGCCTCAACCTCGGAGTGGATCTCGGCAGCCGCGCGGAGGTTTTCCTCTTCGACGAACCGATCTCGGGGCTTTCGTCCAAGGATTCCGAGCATGTCGCGGAAACCCTGCGCTCTCTGGCCCGGGAGAAAATCGTCATCGCCACGCTCCACCGACCGGGCGCCCAGGTCTTGCGGTTGTTCGACAAGGTACTGCTCCTCGATAGCGGAGGACGACTCGCTTATTTCGGGACCCCGGCAGCAATGGTCGGTTATTTCCGCGACGCCTGCGAGGAGTTGTCGATTTCCCATCCGTCGGTGGCTGCCACCTCGCCCCTGGGTGCAGACTTCGTGTTTGATGTGTTAGAGACTCCATTGAGTTCCATCGGCGGCGGGTCCAATACCGGTGCGGTTCGGCGCTTTCCATCCTCCTTCTGGCAGGAGCGCTTCGAGAGCGTGGATCTGATGCACTCGCTCCAAGTCGGTGGTGGTGCGGTCTCAAAAATCGGTGAGTTTGACCCAGGCGAGCGCCTCCCGGTACCACCGCAGCCCGCACGACGACTGCGTGCGGTTCTATCTGTTTTCGCGACGCATTTCCAGCGCTCGCTGCTTTCAAAATTAAGAAACCGTGGGACGATCTACAGCACCTGCCTCGAGTCCCCATTGCTCGCCGCCCTGATTGCGATCACCCTCCGGTCCTCACCGGAGGGTCCCTATCAGTTCTCCACCGCGCTGCACATCCCGGCCTATCTGTTCCTGAGCGCCACGGTGGCGATGTTCCTCGGCTTGACGAACTCGGCGACCGAAGTGCTCCGCGACCGCCCGATTTTGCGGCGCGAACGAAACTGCCAGCCAGGTGCAGGTTCCTACGTCATGGCGAAATTCGCCGCTCTCGGCCTGGTCGCCTCGGCACAGTGCCTCGTCTATCTGATCGTTGGGAACTACTTTTTGGAAATCGACGGAACACTAACTGATCTGTGGCTCTGGATGACACTAACCGCATGGACCGGCACCGGCATGGCGCTGGTCATCTCCTCCCTGGTGAAGACCGAGCGCGCGGCACTCACCGCCGTCCCGTTGCTTCTTGTCCCGCAAATGCTTCTGGCGGGCGCGTTGGTCCCCTATCGGGAAATGAATCACGTGCTGTTCGACAATGCCCAAGATATCCGCGACCGCGGCGGCGTGCCGGTTCCCGCGGCCATCATGCCGCTGCGCTAGGCCTATGAGGCGATGGTCATCGCCCAGGCCACTCGCAATCCTTTTGAATCGGAACGTCTGCGGCTTCAACGCAGGATCGACAAGGTCCGGAGCCTCAAGGAACCGATGAACGCGCAGCAGGGCGAGCGCTTTGACCT